>JABJPQ010000432.1 GCA_018663815.1 Halobacteriovoraceae bacterium
CCTCTCTACATGCAAATTTACGCGATAACTCCTTCTTAATGTCATCTAAACTCCCTTCAAATTCAATTTCATCACCTTTAATTCTAATAATTGACATTACGCCCCCTAAATTAAGGCGACAACTTTTCAGTCATATAGGGAGAATGAAACTTTGTCAATTTAAAGGCTAAAGGCCTGTTTGATTTAGAATTGCAAGAACGCTCAAGCGATACTTTACTGGAACAGCTGACATTAACGCCCTTGAAAGGTCGTCATTAATTTTGGAATCTATAGTGAGATGTTTACGCATTTCAAAAAATAATTTAGGTGCATAATTAATATCTCTTTCATAGCGTTTAAAGTGGCTATCTATTAGTGTTAATACTGATAAAACATAAGCAGCACCGCTGCCTAAGTTGCCAGGCCTTCCCGAATCAAAAGCGCGATTATATAAAACTTCTTGCTGTGAATCTCTTTCGCTGATCAATTCACCGTGAACACCTAATTTAAAAGCTATTTTAGTATTATTGGTAATTTTAGTCGCAAAATAGTCACTTAGGCCCTCCATAATAGGTGTGTTTTCAACTGTCGGAAGGTAATCACTCATAATAAAATGAGTATACTCATGAACGACAATTTCTGGAATAAGTGCTGTGTCCAAGTGAAAATGATCTGCAGTTAGCATTAAGCTAATCTCTGGGGCTATGAGTTTTATGCTCATATTTGTACTATAACTTTTCATAAGGCTCGTGCCTGTTGATTCAATATAATCAGCCGGGTTATGTGATACCAGGGCACTTAAAGTTTGCAAGACAAGCATATCCCAGTCGAAATAAGTATTGGTTGGAATCAAAGACCTGACTAGCTGGCGATGTTGTTGTTTAAACTCATCACTAACTGCTATTTTTTTGGGACTTCTTAGCCAAATCTCTTTACCCCAAGCAGCTATGTCTATGTTATACTTTGTCACGCCAAAGCCTTCTGCATAGGTGTGAGCATCGTTAAACATTTTACCTCTTGTTACGTCTTGAAAATGGTATTTTTTATGAAACTTATTTTCAATACCAATTCTCACTGTAAGTAATTCTTTTTGTTCTACTCCAATAGACTTGTAAAAAAGTCTAGCCTGGGTTAAATGGAAGTAAGCTGTTGCAGCTCTTAAAGATTCTTTGTTTTTTCCAGTAGAGTCGATTTTAATAATTTCTTCTGTGTCTTTACTTACGATTCGAAAGTATTTTCCATTTAATTCATCAATCGCTAAGAGGTCAGGTAATATAATTTTAGCTGATACAATTTTATCATCTTTATTTCTAACTTGGGCCGTAGTTTGAACGTCATAATATGTATCCGCTTTTTGTAAATCCATTGAGAAGACTTGATTGCTGAATATGAGGAGTATAGCGAAGGTTCGTTTCATAGATTCATCTCACAGTTTCCATAGAATAAACTTTGTTTATAATCCGGACTTTGATCAGGGGGATTTAAATATTGATTGGCAATACCAATACTCAAGGCATAGACTAATCCACCTACGGGGCTAGTAAGTACTGTAACTATGTAGTCCATTCGCTTAGCGAGTTCTAAGCCTTTTTTCCATAACTTTTTCTCTTTAATTTTTCGTTCAAACATTGAGAGGCTTTCCGCTTCCAAGGTTGTTATTTGAGAGAGTTCAAAAGCAGCCGTGATGAGCTCTTTGTATGAGAAAGACGTTCCTTTGAATGCTTCGGTATCAAGCAAATTTTGCTTTTCTTGTTGATATAATTTTAAGCTTAAATGAAGTTGCTCCATTGGACCAAGCTCTTTGGCCTCTGAAATATTGCCATTCGCATCGATAAAAATGATTTTCGTTTTATCGCTTTGAGTACGTCCAATTAGTGTTGTTATAAGATTAAGCATCTCATGAGTTTGTTGAGCATTATATTTTTTATAAAATGAATATCTTAGACTATCAGTATCTATCTTTTGACTATCGATATGATATCGAGTGACTTCAGAGTTTATAGAATAATTTAACTTTTCAAGTTTTTCTTTTTTCTTGCGATACTTTGGAATAGACAAAATATTTATTTGCTCGACTTCTCTTAACAATTTCAACAGTTTGTAATCTTGTTTTGAAATCATTCTTCTTCTTAGGGCTTTTTTATTAAGTTCGTCATATGTATCAATGCCTGGAGTGTTTGCGTTATATGCTTTAACGACAACTTTTGATTTAAATTCATTCCAATTTTTCTCCATGCAGGTCGATTTATTTGTTAATTTTTTGTAAGAATCTCTTAATGAATTTAAACTTTTCCTAAAGCGAATTTTAGAATCAGCTCTTTTGACTCTTATTTTTTCATACAAGAAGGATTTTTTTATAAGAATTTCTGTCTCAACTGGATCAATTAATCTGCGTTCTGCGGCTAATAGAATGGCAAACTTTATATCCTTTTGATCTAAGTTTTGTAATTCCTCGAATACTTTAATATCACAGTTAAGATTTTCGTATGAGAATATACGCCTTAAATTCTTTGTGTCATACTGGGCTTTCACCCTTTGGAATGCTGAACTTAATTGATTAACGTCATAGTGGTGGTGATAAAATGTATCAGCAGCAAAGGCTATCTTTGTCATCAGTAAGGAAATAAAAATACACAAACAAATTTTTTTCATAGTTTTAATAACTTAAGATTGTCTCTAAACGGTAACGGAAATCATCTCGACATGCTTAGGACGTTGTTAATATATCAATAAATTTTAAGTGATTTTAGGATTTCTAAATACCCACTTGAAAAGTTTTCAATTTGAGTGCCTAAGATAAATACGATTTTTTGTAAGGTTAAGAGCTTATTCGCTATTCTTTTATGCATTTTTTACTATAATTTCAATGACTTACTTGATTTGTTTTTCTCTCATTCTTGCATCTCTTAGTTTTAAGGAGGAGCTATGGAAACTCAAATCAAAGCATTTTATAAAACACCCCAAGGAATTAAATTTATCACTATCTTTGGCTATGCCACCAAAGGTGTTCCCTCATTAGAAATTAATGGTGTTGGGAAACTCTCTAAAAATATTAAGGAGAAGCTTATTTATCTCACTCGTATCCGTAAACTCCAGGTACCAATGAGACGTTTTGTTATTTGCTTAGATGTTAATGAATTAAATGATCAATACATGCAACATCTTAAGTGGCTTGAGTTTCCACTCCTTCTTACCTATTGGTATCTTTGTGGATTAATTCCCATTCGAAAACTTGATAATTGTCTAACTTCTGGCTGGATAAAAACAAATGGAGATATTTTTCAAATGGATATTC
>JABJPQ010000411.1 GCA_018663815.1 Halobacteriovoraceae bacterium
CTACATCTTTTCCGAATATCCATATTTCGATATCAAGTTCCCGTGAGTCAAAGTAAGCTATGAATTTTTTTCTTTGAGTAATCGGTGGTTTAGAAAACAGATCTTGTGACAATCTTGAATCTAAAATTGTTCGTAAGTAAGGAGACTTCTTTTTTATTAATTTTAATATATCTTTGGGACTATCTAACTTTTTAGGATGGATGTCTTTTCCTAAGGTAAAAGTGAAAGAGTGAGAAGCTGAATATGATTTTTTCACACCATTTACATCGATTTCAAATTTGTTTTTTTCAAACTTATCTAATTGAAATTGTTCAAGTTGGGCTGGGTTTGAGCTCCTTGCTTTCAAGGTAATGAGGCTTCGTTTCGGTCGGTTTAAATCTACCCGCAGGCCTAATATTAAATGTTGCTTCTTAAGTGATCTATTAATGGAATCTAGAAAAAGAATTTTGTGTAAAAAAACTTTATTTTTAAAAACAAGGAAGTCTAATTTTTTTTCTATTTTTGCCCGGATTTGCTCGTGAGTATCGTTCTTATCTAAGCCTAAACTCTTTAAAGAATAATTGAATTCATAAGACTTAAATTGTTTAGGTGGAATTCCCGCAAATACGTTTGTATAAAAAATAATATTGAAAATTAGGCAAATTCGAATCATATAGATATTTAACATTGCAAATTAAGTAAATCAATAATCAATTTAAAAATTTTATTCAATTTGTTCTAAGAATTTCTCTAAAGATACAAGTGCTTAGCATCGTTAGAAAATTTACAACCCTATTGAAGCATTAAATAATTAATTATAGGTTTACTTTTTAAGAAGTACTTAAGGGGTCCTGATGCCAGTTATAAAAATACTATTCTTTGCTGCAATATTTTCACTCATAAGCTGTGGGAAAGTGAAACCTTCAGGGAACGACGTTGATAATACGCAGTATTTTAAGGATCGAAAAAAATTTGAAGCAGCGTTGGCTAAAAGTGCCGTTGTTTGTGGCGAGTACGACCTTGATTGTCCCGATAATGTAGCAAAGCTAACTTTTTGGTCTGAAACTAATGGAAAATTTGCACTATCTGTTTGTTCAGGGACACTTATTGATGAAGAGTATATTCTTACAAATCGACATTGCATTCCTGAGAACCTAATTAAAGTCGGCGCCGGAGCAAGTTGTAATAAACAAATTGTAATTAACTTTCCTGACACGAAGAATAGTGATGCTGAAATGTTGGATTGTATTGAAATTGTGCAAGTATTCCCAGATAAAGAAGATCAGCCTGACCTTGCTGTTTTAAGAGTTCAAAAAAGCACTTCCCTAAGATCTGGAACGAGTTTAAACAAAAAACCATATACTCATCGTCAAGAAGTCTATGCATATACGATGAATCCTAACCCCTATGTACGTATGTCGGGAACAATTGTTCGAAAAGAATGTTCTATATCTTTGGATAATTTTATGACGCTCAAGCGAGATGGGTCAGCAGGAGATGTTCTTTTGAGTGGTTATAATTGTAAGCTAATCGGAGGAAATTCTGGTTCAGCAATTTTTAATCAAGCTGGTGAAATAGTTGGTGTCATTAATAAAAGGATTGATAATGATGTTGTAAAAAAAATATTTTATCAAAATGATATTAGTCACATGGCATTTACTAATATGGGAGGAGCTGTAAATATTTCGTGTCTAAATGATCTTTACTTGAATGCGGGAAAGGGTTGCATTTCTAACGATTTAAGTTCTGCTGGAGTTAGTTTTGAAAACTACCTTGATGAAAAATTAAGCTTAAATAATCTTCAATCCGAAAATGAAGATAATATTAAAGTTACATTTACAGGTAATCTTGAACTTGAGCTTTCTGTAAAAAATTATGTTCTTCCCCGTGAACGATTAAGTCAGATACGTCCTAAATTAACTAGGTATTATAAAATGGCACAGAGTGTTCGCAAAGAAATGATCTTTACTTTGGGAAAAGACTTGGGGCCTGGTAAAGGTGTAATTAAATAACCCGAAGTTCAATATATCTTAGCTGGAGAGCTCTCTTTGTTTAAGCAATCAATTTTATTTATTTTACTGACCAAGGTAAGTATTTGCTCTGCTTTGGAGCGGCCAAACACAGTATTACCTCTGGCCAGAAGAGTTGTTGCAATAGGCGATGTCCATGGTGACTATGCTGCCGCTTTAAGGGCCATAAAATTAGCTAAAGTCATTGATGAGAATCATCATTGGAATGGAGCTGATACGGTCCTCGTTCAAGTTGGCGATCAAACAGACAGAGGTGATAGCGAAAAAGAAATCATTGATTTTCTTGAGCTCTTGCGTCCTCAGGCCATTGCGGCCGGTGGTGATGTGATTGTATTAAATGGCAATCATGAAACGAAAAATGTATCGCTGGATTTTGGTTATGTTACTCGTGGGGGAGCAAAGAAGTTTAGCTATTTATATGACGCCAAAAAATACAGCAGAGATCGACAACTACGAAAATTTAAAAGACATCTAAGAGGGCGGGTTATTGCTTTTAGACCTGGAGGAATATATGCCAAGATTTTATCAACTCATAATACAATCGTGATAATAGGAAAAACTTTATTTGTTCATGGTGGAGTGACTCCTAAATATGCTCGCTATGGAATTGATAAAATAAATGAAGAAATTGAGCAATGGATGAAAGGCGATGCTCATAAACCTAGAGTTATTAATGATAGCAATGGGCCGTTGTGGAGTCGTGTTTACTCAAAAAATATTTCTCAAAAGGGATGTGCCCTATTAGACGAAACTTTGGATGTC
>JABJPQ010000182.1 GCA_018663815.1 Halobacteriovoraceae bacterium
ATTGTAAAGATATTTCTACCGTTAAGAGCATATCCAGAGATGGATAAAATAAAGTTATTACCTGAAAATATCGACCAATTTTTGTATGATGAAGACCCATTAAACGATATTCGTTTAAGAAAATAGCAACTTATCTGTTAAGGAACCCAATACAGGAAAAGTTATCGTTTTTTAACTCTCAACAAACCGACTATAAAGCTTAATTGGTCTTTCAACCAAAACACCAATTGACTCTAATCCACGTTTCAAATCCATTGGCCTTACAGATGTTCCAGACTCAACAAAAGTTTTTATATAAAAACCTTCATTACGACAAGGTGAAACTTCATCAATAACATCAACAATATTTTTCGCGAGATCAATCTTACCAACCGTTGCAACTTTAATTTTGGTACGAATATTTTTTTGAATAGTTGTTTTTTTCTTCTTAGAAAAGCTTTCAACCAAGATTTCATCTTTATTCAAAATCGTTGCTAACATTTGAGTTGCATTTTTCTCATCTTTAAGGGGAACAAAAAATGTTAACTCATCCACAGCCTCTTGAATTGACTTATCTTTTTTCTCAATTTCTGCGACTGATTTAAAGATTAATCCTTTTTCACTATTGCTTTGCAGCCTTGCTAGTATTTCTTCTTCACTTCCCCATCGTTCGCCAACACGAACATCAAAAAACTCTGACATGGAGCTAATACCTAAACTAAGTGCAGGGCCAAACGAAAGTAGTGGACGCAATTTAAAGCCTTCCGAATAAAGCATTTCAAGGTTCGCCCGTTTAAAAATTCTCATCACAACTTTTTGTAAATCAAGATGAGAGATAAAACTAAGGGAACCAATCTTTGCATATTCAATCCGATAAATATATCCCACCCATTGGCCACGTTTATCTCTGGTATCTACAATCTCCCGTCTTTCAGGTCTCTCATAAGGTTTATCTTCGATGGCATCTACTCGTTTTAAATAATCTTTTCTTTCGTCAACCATGCCTTTAAGATCACACTCAACACCACAACTATAACAAACCAATCTTTTCTTATCGATATCAAATGTTTTCTCAAGGGCCGTAAGGTTAGTATGATGTACAATCATGCCCGCAACTTTACCACAAGGAGGAGACACCCGATTTTTCGTAGCCTTAACCCATTCATTACGTAGAAACTTTGCTTCTAACCCCACATCAATATGATCCCATGGAAGATGGCCATCCATAGGAATAGTTTTTAGATAATAATCTGTTTCAATTCCAACTTCTTCTACTGCTTCAAGCCATTTAGCATGATCAAAAGTTTCACTCCATCCATCAAAACGACACCCTTTTTTCCAAGCGAGATATATCACTTTTCCAATTTTTCTATCCCCTCGTGAAACAATTCCTTCAAGGTGAGATATTTTTGACCAATGCTTTCTAAAATTTAATCCAAATTTAACTGCATAATCTTTAAGTAAGTTTTGTTTGCGAATAATTTCATCTAAGGTGATCATATGTGACCACTGAAAAGGTGTATGTGGCTTTGGAACAAAAGACGAAACTGAAATAGTAATCGCAGGATTTTGAACTTTACATTTTTTTTGCGCTATCTGTTTAGCCTTAAGGCCCGTTTCCATTATGGCCACAACGTCTTCATCTTCTTCAGTTGGAAGTCCTATCATAAAATAAAGCTTCATCTTTTTCCAACCGCGACTAAAAACATCCTCCGCGGTTTGAAGCATATCTGATTCTTTGACATTTTTATTAATAACTTTTCTCATGCGCTCGCTTCCGGCCTCAGGAGCAAAAGTAAGCGATGAATTTTTAACCTCGGCTAATTTATCTAGCACTCGATTATCTAAGCCATATGCTCTTAATGAGCTAATTCCAAGGGTTGCTTTTTCTTGGGATAGTTTATCTAGTAAATCAACAATCAAAGGTGTTACGGCCGAATAGTCTGCAGTGGATAAACAAGTTAACGAAGCTTCATCAAAGCCTCCATTTTTTAATCCTTCCATCACAAGTTTTGTAACATCATCAGGCTTTCTCTCTCGCACTGGACGATAAATCATGCCCGCTTGGCAAAAACGACAACCTTCAGTACAACCACGACTTAGCTCAACTGAAAAACGATCAAAAATAGCTGTAAGATGTGGGATAGGAGACTTCGTTGGGAAAGGATAATCTTTCAAACTATCAACAAAATAGCGTTGTATCTGATTGGGAATTGCACCATCAAATTCAGGTTTAGGTCCACTTACATAATCAAGATTTGTTTTATCACATGTTTTTGTTTCATAAAAAGAAGGAACATAAATTCCTTTTTGTTGAGCTAGCTCAAATAAAATTTGATCTCTTTTTATACCCTCTTTTCGAGCAAGACCTATAAAGCGAGCAATTTTTGTAAATATTTTTTCCCCATCACCTATAACTAAAAAATCGCAAAAATCTGCAATTGGCTCTGGGTGAGTAGCACAAGGACCACCAGCAATGACAAAAGGTTCCTCTTCACGCCTTTCACTTTGGTGAATGGTGATACCACCAAGGTCCAGCATATTTAAAATATTCGTATAACTCATTTCATACTGGAGCGAAAAGCCCACAATATCAAAATCCTTTAGCGGTCTAAAATTTTCTAAAGTCACTAATGGCAAGTCGCGCTCACGCATCTCTTTCTCCATATCAATCCATGGACAAAAAGCGCGTTCAGCACAAATATCATCATTTTTATTTAGCTCTTCATACAAAATTTTAAAACCGAGGTGACTCATTCCTATTTCATAAGTATCAGGAAAACAAAGAGCAACTTTAGCATCTAATTTTTGCCAATCTTTTTTAATGAGAAAGTGTTCTCCACCAATGTATCTGGCCGGTTTTTCTAGGGTATCCAAAAACGACGCATAAGGGTTATGCATATTAATCTCCAATAATCTCGTCCAAGCTTATCCTTGGGAAGGAGTAAAACCTTCAAGTTATTACTGGTAAATAGCAAACATTGTAACTTATGGCCAATAGAGTGACTTTTTTATAGATATAAAGCTTTGTTGCTAAATACCTGCTGAGATTGAAAGAATGTACCGGCGGTCTTCATCCTCTCGCACCCCATCAGCAGAGGCTTCAATTGCATAGGAGGTTAAATCAAAAGAAAAGTCTTTATTTCTTACACCAATACCAGAAGAACCCCAGCCATCACCATAACCAAAGCGAACAAACATTTTTCGCATATAATCGAATTCAATTCCTGTCATTAGTTTTCTTTGAGCTGGAACGGTATCATATCTATCCCCTACATCTTTTTGAGCTATCTCCCAGTGAAGACGAATAGTTCTGCCTAAATTAGGTGTTATTGAAAGTGCATAATCCACTGTCTGAGGTATCTCATCGGGAAGCCCCCCAAGCTCTTCACTATCAAACTCAGTAGCGGAAGAGTTTCTAAGGACAGCTGAAAAAGTAGGCAAACCAGCAAATGGCATTGTTAATCTAAAGCCACTCGTTATATGAGTCATGGTACCTTTTTTATAATCAACACTTGAATCAACAGTTATGGGATCAGTGGAAAGAAAATCCTTTTGTAACTCTTTACGAGTAAGATAAATCACAGTTGCGCCAAACTTTACAATTCCACCAAATAGGGATGCACTCAATGCCATCACAGGACCAGAGTCAACCCGCTCAGATATCTCAAAGCTATCATTTAAACTTTGCAAACGAGCTCGATTTTGTTGTGAATACATGTAACCAAGCGTGATACCTCTAAAGGTAATATTCGGAAAAGTTTGAAAGCGTGCGTGAGATAAATTTCCAGGCTTCGCAGCGTGAAGGGAACGTAAACCATCTGGCTTAAATGCATCTGTATATTTACTTAACGAATCAGTGAACGCCCCATTACTTGTTACATTTAAAAAACCATTATTTGTTTCAAGGTGCAAATTAGTTAAATGAATTTGCAAACCTCGTACGGTACCTAAGCCTGCTGGGTTATAAAACGCAGACCATGCATCATCGACCTTACTCATATAAGCATTACCAAGCGCTAATGCTCTAGCAGAAGTAATAAGCTCAGGTGAAACCGCATCTTCAAAAGGCACTAAAGCCCAAGCTGATTGTGATAAAAAAATAAAAAATAAAAATATTTTTTTCATAAAAAACTTAAGTCTCCCCTTACTATCATACCATTTTTAGTTAAAAGTTAATGCATGGGAAAAGCCTACCAACCAGCAGTTAATGCAACTCCAAAGGATTGAAAAAGCTTTGACTCTGTATGAGTCCAAGTAATTTTTTGAGCAGCATACTCAAGTTTTAATTTCAGGCCTTTTCCACCCAAAATCACGCCGAGATGCCCGCCTTGAATATTTTTAGCAGCATAATCAA
>JABJPQ010000181.1 GCA_018663815.1 Halobacteriovoraceae bacterium
TACCCAAGTAAGTGTTATGATGATAAGGTTGTAATAATTCAGATATTAGGTTCATGGTGTCCCAACTGCGTGGATGAAACAAGGTTTTTTACAGCTCTGCACAACCAATATCAACATAGGGGATTGGAAATAATAGGCCTTGCTTTTGAAGTGCCAGAAGAACTAAGCGATAAAACCGCAAGAGTAAAAGACTTAAAGTCACATTTCAACTCTAGGTATGAGTTTTTAATCGCAGGAAACGCAAGTAAAAAAGAAGCGCAGAAGGCGCTTCCGGTCCTTAGTGAAGTTTCTTCATTTCCAACGACAATATTTATAGGTAAAAAAGGCGAAATTAGAAAAATTCATACTGGTTTTTATGGTCCTGGAACAGGAGACTATTATGCTAAATACGTGTCTGAAGTGAATGTCTTAGTTGAAAGCTTATTGAGTGAATAAACTCCTGTTTTTGTATATTTGGTTTTCAAATCAATTTTATGCCGGTAATTAAAAACGCTTTAGCTCGTTATAGGGTAATCGACAGGAGCTTAAGAAACGAATACAACCCTTACCCTTCAAAAGAAGCTTTACGATCGGCTTGTGAAGAAGAGTTGTTTGGAACAACTATAGGTGGAAATATTTGTGACTCTACTGTTGAGAAGGACTTGTTTGCTATGCGAATAGAGCATGATGCTCCAATAAAATATAGTAAGCAAGAAAGGGGTTATTACTACGAAGATAAGGACTATTCAATAGACGAGGTTCCTTTAACAGAAAAGGATGTTGAAGCAATTAAAATTGCAACAAACCTTCTTTCTCAATTTAAAAATACTGAAATATTTAGTCAATTCGAATTTGCTATAGATAAAATTATTGATCGCGTAAATATCTCTACAAATGTTCAAGATACAGCAATCGAAGAATACGTGCAGTTCGAAACTGTTGAGCGAGTAGGAGGAAGTGAGTTTTTAGAGCCTCTTTTAACCGCAATTAAAAAAAAAAATAAAGTCCAATTTGAGCACAAAGGGTTTTCAAGTGAAGTCGCTAAAACAAGAAGAATACATCCATATTTATTGAAAGAATATAGAAACAGATGGTACCTTGTTGGCAAAAGCGAACTTAAAGATAGGGTAATTACCTTTGGTTTGGATAGGGTGACCAACCTCTTAGTGTTGTCGGACACGTATAAGAAGGATGACTCTTTTAGTCCTGACAGGTTTTTTAAATACTCTATTGGAATTACGTCGGACCATGGAAGTCCGTGTAAAATAATTATCGAAGTAGGTGTGTTGTTGTCAAAATATATTCTTTCTCAACCCCTACATATGTCGCAAGAGTATTTAGGGGAGAAAAACAATATGCATTTATTCTCATATTTTCTTCTTCCTACATATGAATTAAAAATGCAAATTTTAGGTTTTGGTAAAGACGTTAAGGTAATTGAACCGAAAGAATTAAGGGATGAAATACATGAAATTGCTAAGTCCGTAGTAGCTTTATATAAATAGGTCAATTAATAAATTCAATTACTTTTGTTTTCAATAAAAGATTTTAATCAAGCACAATGCGCCTTTTCTTTTTAATATTAATTCTTCCGACTTGTTTTTCGGCTCAACTTCTAGACAATAGGAGGTGTGCTGTGTTTTCTGGAGAACCTTTTTTTTATGATGAGTTCATCCACAATAACAAGATAAAAAGCATAACAGGGTTAGTTTCTACAAAAGCAGATTTACAGGTTATAAAAAGTAAAGGGCTTATAGTAAAGTTCTTGTTTGATGACTCTGGGAATCTTATAAAACAATTCGACTCGTTTTATAGGGGGAAGAAAAAAGACAGTTCAATAATAACCTACCATTATGATGAAAAGAAAAACATAACCACAAAAAGAATGAGTGACAGTTATGGGTTCTTTTCTTATAATTACAGCTATAATGACCAAGGCGATATGACTCGTAAAACCTATTGCAGAGATGAAAACGCAACAAACAATAAAAACGACTTCAAATTAAAGAAACAATATACCATAGTAAACGAAACTTATTCCTATACAAGAAATGACTCGTCTAAACAGAAAAATGTCCACAACAACCACGGAGGAGTTTATCAAAAAGAATACTATGCTTATGATGAAAACAAGCTTTTAGTTAAGGTCGAAAAAAAGTTAATTGTAAATCATAAAAAAGGGCAAACTAACTATAAGTACAATGATTTAATGAAGGTTTCTGAAATGACAATACAAAAAGATATGTCGAAAGATGCTTATTCAAGGTTTGTATATGAATATGACCAACTTGGAAACCTAGAAGTAATAGACGAGTACAGAAACGATGAGTTAAAAACACATAAAGAGGTAATTTATGATAAATCAACACTTTTAATGAAGGCTCTTCTTGTTCAAGATGTTAATTCAAATTTTATTACAATAACAAAGTATTCCTACGTGTTTTTTGATTAAAACTCCCGAAAAAGAATGATTTTTCCACAAAAACTTGCTAATTACAGAATTGTTTTTAATTTTGTTATTCAAGTATAAACAAATTAAAAAAATCAAAATGAAAAAGTTTTTTATGTTATTAGCTGTTGCTGGATTCTTTTCTATGACAACAATTTCTTGTGGTGGTGCTGCTGCTGAAGGAGAAGCAACTGAAGAGGGAGCTGAAGGTGGAGAAGCTGAAGGAGAGGCTGAAGAAAGCCATGATGGTCACGGACACTAGAACGTTCTTTAGTTAAAAAAATTAAAGGCTTACACAAAACGTGTAAGCCTTTTTTTTGCGTTTCTTTGTGTAATAAAATGAAAGTCCTCGGTTGTATAGTTACGATTGTCTTGTTTCTCTCGTGTTCTCAAAAAGAGACGGGAGAGGTTAAGCACCTACAGGAAGCTTGTCTCGAAATTCATATTAACGACTCAGCATACAAGAAACTTGAGTTGTTCAGAAATAAGGCGTTAAAAAACGGGGTGCTTGACAAGTCTCTGAAACAGTATGTTAAAGGAACAATTACCTATAACGGTGTCGAAATCCCCATTAAGTTACGCTTGAAAGGAGATTGGGTAGATCACTTAAGGGGTGAGAAGTGGTCGTTTAGGATAAAAGTGTCCGGCGACAATGCCTATCAAGGTTTAAAAAGTTTTTCCATTCAAAGCCCTCATACTCGTTCATTTTTACACGAATGGTTTATGCATCAAGTCTATTTAAGAGAGGGTGTTTTAACCACGCGGTATGAGTTTGTTCCGGTAATAGTTAATGGGAAACAAATGGGCGTGTACGCTCTAGAGGAACACTTTGACAAGCAATTGGTTGAGGATAAGGGTAAAAGAGAGGGGCCTTTTATAAAATTTAATGAAGAAGGGGTTTGGGAAACAAGGATAGGGGATCCAGATGGGTACCATTCTTTACCTTATTTTGCAGCTGCGGAAGTAGTTCCTTTTAAAAAGAACAGGACAATGAAAAGTGCTGTGCTAA
>JABJPQ010000178.1 GCA_018663815.1 Halobacteriovoraceae bacterium
AACAAATAATTGAAAAAGATGAAGTCGTTGAGCCTGTGAAATTAGTGGAGCCCGCGAAAGTAATTGAAGCAGTAGTACCAGTTGAGATTAAACAAAGTGTTGAAAAAACATGGCCAGAATTCATCAGGTACTTATATGAAAAGAATAAAACAATTGCCGTAAATCTTGAACGTGGAAACTTGATAGGAGAAAATGAGCAGCTTGAAAATCTAAGGGAATATAAGGTTGCTTTTACTCAAGAGTGTAAGTTTTTCTACGAGTTTTTAAAAGATGAAAAACGATTTAAAGAGTTACAAGTATTATTGGCAGAATTTATTTCTAGACCATTAAGTGAATTAAAAATACATTTTTCACTTATGGATGATGAAACAAAAGAAATAAATAATTTTAAGAGCGCAGTCGAAGTTGAAGAAAGCGAAATACAAAAAGTTAAAGATGAAAAAACACAGGCGATTTTAAATAATAAATTTATAAAAGATGCAGAAAAAATATTTGATACGAAAGTTGGAAGAGTTGTTTTAACCGAGAATGATTAAAGAGGATATTTAAATGGCAAACATTAATCAACTAATGAAACAAGCTGGGCAGATGCAAACAAAAATGAAAGCCTTGCAAAAAGAACTAGATGTTAAAGAGTTTGAAGTTAGCTCTGGTGGTGGAATGGTTACGGCCACTGTAAACGGTAAACAAGAATTGATTGATATTAAAATAAATAAAGAGTGCGTGGATCCTAATGATGTCGACATGCTAGAAGATCTTGTTAAAACGGCAGTTTCACAAGCTCTGAAAGAATCATCAGAAACAGTATCAACTGCGATGAGTAAGGTTACTGGCGGGTTAAACATGCCTGGACTTTTTTAATGATTGATTTACCAGAATCAATTAAAAATAGCGTGATCAGCTTTTCAAAACTTCCAGGAGTTGGAGAAAAGACAGCACTTAGACAAGTGATGAATATGGTTAAGTGGTCAATTCAAGACCTAGATCAATTTTCACATTCAATTAATGAATTAAAGTCAATAAAGCGCTGTGCTGAGTGTGGTTTGTATTCTGAAAAAGAAATTTGTGAAATTTGCAAAAATGAGTATCGAAAAATTGGTTCAATTTTATGTGTTGTTGAAAATATTAATGATCTAATTGCCATTGAAAAGAGTAATGAATTTAAAGGACTTTATCATGTTTTGGGGGGAGTTTTAAACCCTCTCATGGGTGTTGGCCCTGAGCAATTAAAAATTGATAAGCTCATAGAGCGGGTGAATAAATACGATATTAATACTGTTGTGCTAGCTTTAAACCCTTCCGTAGAGGGCGATGCGACATGTTCTTACATAAAACAATTATTAAAAGATGTACACGTTGATAGAATTGGTTTTGGTGTGCCCATTGGTGGATCATTAGAATTTTTGGACCCATTGACTATTTCAACTGCGCTAGAAAATAGAAAGAGATTATAAAAAATGAATTTGAATAAAGTAATTAAGCAATTTTTTGATGAAAATGAATTCGATAAAATAGCAGATAGAATGTTAGTGCTACGCTCTGATGGAATAAGTATTTATTCGAATTGTGAAGACAAGTTTGAAGTTTCTACCATAGGTGCACTTACGAGTGGGTTGTGGCAAGCTGCAGAATCTTTGTCGGCTATAGTGGGAAAAAATAACGACTTTTTTGAGTTTAGACTTGGTTTTGATACAAGTTCGGATGGGCTTTATATTTTGCCTGTTAAAATAATAAATGAAATGTATTTTGTTTGTATTATCTATGGTAAATCAGAAAACCCTGGAAAGTTAAAAAGAAATATTCGCCAACTAAAAGATAGCTTGGAGGTATTTTTGAGTAAGTTTTCCTTGGATGTTGAAAAAAATAGAGAAGAATATTTATTTCAGAATATCTCTGATGTTGAGATGGATAAACTTTTTGCATATGGTGGGATTTAGATATGTCCTTTGTAAATTATCACACAAAAGAAATTAACTGTAAGATCGTTTATTATGGGCCTGGACTTGGTGGTAAAACAACCAATATCCAACATGTGTACCAGAAAACGGCATCTAAAAATAAAGGTCAAATGGTTACTCTAAATACTGAGAACGAAAGAACTTTATTTTTTGATTTTCTACCTCTTGATCTTGGTACGATTAGAGGATTCAAAACAAGATTTCATTTATATACGGTTCCAGGTCAGGTTTTTTATGAGGCCAGTCGAAAATTAATTTTACGCGGTGTGGATGGAATCGTTTTTGTTGCCGATTCACAAGTAGATAAAATGGAAGCAAATATTGAAAGCTTGGAAGGACTTAAAGCGAACCTTTCAGAGCAAGGTCACGATTTGACTAAAGTTCCAATTGTGATGCAATGGAATAAAAGAGATTTGCCTAATATTGTCTCAGAAGAGGATATGCAAAAAAAATTAAATGAACTAGACACCCCAAGCTTTTGTGCAAGTGCCATTAAAGGAGATGGGGTTTTTGAAACACTAAAAACGATTAGCAAGTTAGTATTATTAAATATTAAAGGTGGCTTAACTGACTAAGGAGAGAGTTTAATGAGTTTATCTAAGAAAAATCTTAAAATTTTAACTACTAAGATTCAAACAGAGAGAGAAAGAATTCTTCAAGGACTTGGAGAAATTAAAGCTGAGAGCTATTTTCTTAGCGATGGGGATAGATTGGACGAAGTTGATCAAGCAACTTCTGAATACGAAAGATCTCAAATGCTAAGGTTTAGAAATAGAAACCACTTCTATAAGAAAAAGCTAGATAAAACTTTGGCTAAAATTTCTGAGGGTGATTATGGAACATGTGAAGAGTGTGATTCAGATATAAAATTTGAAAGACTTTTTGCAAGGCCAACAGCTGAGCTTTGTATTTCGTGTAAAGACGAAGCAGAAAGAGAAGAAAAAAGTAGCTTTATTGGTAGCCAATCAAAGTCTATGTCTAAAAGAGTTAGTCTTGTTGGCTAGTATAAATAGGACGAAATATGAGTAGAATTGGTATTATCGGTGGAAGTGGAGTTTATGATTTCGATGCAATCAATTTAATAAACACCCATAAGCTTACAACACCATTCGGTCATCCTAGTTGTTCAATTTTAGAATTTGAATTAAATGGAGATCAATTCTACTTTTTACCACGACATGGCAAGGGTCATTGTATTAGCCCTTCTGAAATAAACTATCGAGCAAATATTTATGCACTTAAATTATTGGGTGTTAATACAATTGTCTCGATTTCAGCAGTTGGATCGTTAAAAGAAGAGCACGCTCCGGCTGATTTTGTTTTACCTTCTCAGTTTATAGATTGGACTAAGGGCTTTAGAGAGAGGACGTTCTTTACAAAGGGAGTCGTTGGGCATGTTTCAACGGCGCATCCTGTTGAGGCATCGTTACAACAAAGAATATTAGAAGTTTTAGAATCTACCGAAATAAAGTGTACTCTTGGGGGTGCTTATGTTTGCATTGAGGGCCCACAGTTTTCATCCAAAGCAGAGTCTGAGATTTATCGAGGTTTTGGCGCAGATGTTATCGGTATGACAAATGTACCTGAGGCTTATTTAGCCAAAGAAGCTGGTATGGCCTACGCAACCGTCGCAATGGTTACTGATTACGATTGTTGGAAAGAAGATCATTGTTCTGTGGAAGAAATAATGAAAATAATGGGGGCGAATTATAAA
This sequence comes from Halobacteriovoraceae bacterium, assembly GCA_018663815.1. Taxonomy (GTDB): domain Bacteria; phylum Bdellovibrionota; class Bacteriovoracia; order Bacteriovoracales; family Bacteriovoracaceae. Next base: position 3,673 of record JABJPQ010000178.1, read on the forward strand.
TCAGCCCAGACTTTAATTGAAAAAATTATACCGAGTCTAACTCGAGAACCAATTGAGTTCGAGCCAGAAAATAAATACGCGATTTTAACCAATCCAGATTTATTAACAGCAGAACATAAAGAAATCATCAACACGTTAATTAATGAGTAACGAGTATTCTAAACACTATTCAGTATTTTACCAAGAATGCCTAGAGAACTTCAAAGAGCTAAGCGAGAAGAAAGAAAATGTTTTGTTTGCTGACATGACCTTTGGTGGTGGTGGGCACTCGCTTGGAGTTGCCACAGAAATTTCGAATGCTCAGGTATATAGTGTTGATCAGGATCAAGATGCTATTGATAATGGCAATGCTTTAATCAAAGAAAGAAAGTTGGTGGATCGAGTTTTTCTAAATAAAATGAATTTTGAGCAATTTCCGGGCTGGATTGTTGAAAATCATCCAGATGTAAAATTCGATGGAATTTTATTGGATTTAGGAGTTTCCTCTCATCATTTTGATAAATTTGAACGAGGCTTTTCATTTAGGGAAGATGCTTTTTTGGACATGAGAATGGATACTGAGAACTCAGATATTTATACTGCGGCTGAAGTTGTTAATGAAGCAAGCGAAGAGGATCTGGCTAATATTATTTTTAAATATGGAGAAGAAAGGTATTCACGTAGAATTGCAAAAAATATTGTTAAAGCAAGAGAGCTTACTAAAATTGAACGAACAAAACAGTTAGAAGAAATCGTTTTTACAACGTACCCTAAACATCTTAGGCATAAAAAAATTCACCCTGCCACAAAAACTTTTCAAGCGCTGCGAATTTTCGTTAATAGAGAACTAGAGGTACTTGAGAATACTTTATCGAATTTGTACGATATCTTGAGCCCTGGTGGGCGATTATTGGTAATTTCATTTCATTCACTGGAAGATCGTATTGCTAAACATAAATTCAAAGAAATTTTTCAATCTAATGAAAAATTTGCTAAAATAATCACTAAGAAGCCAATTTATCCATCGGATAGGGAAATTGGGGAAAATCCTAGATCAAGAAGCGCTAAGCTCAGGATCTTGGAAAAATTGGATCAAGAAGTTCAGGGAGAAGTTCGTGGTACGAAGAACAAGAAAAAAGCAAAATTTATTTCTTAAATATGTCTCTGATAAAGTATTTACCTCACAAACATTACCTTTAATTTTTGTTGTCTCAATCTTGGGGATAATGTTTGTTCTTATTAGGATGAAAGGAATAGAGCAAGACTATAAATACCATGAAGTTGCTAAAAGAATTAAAATCCAAAAAGTTCAAAATAAAGAATTTAAAGCAAAACGCGCCAAAGAATTATCGGTTAAACAGCTAAAAGCGTATGCAAAAAAGTTTAATCTACAAGAACCGGATGAAAAGAGAATAATTATAATACCTTGATATGAAAGCTAAAATAACAGGAATATTTTTATTATTTATTCTACTGTTTGTAACGGTACTTGCAAAAGCATTCTATATTCAGGTTGTAAACCGTGATAAATTAATCGCTTACTCAGAAAGTCAAATAGTCAGAAAAACAAAAATATTTCCCAAACGTGGATTCATTTTAGATAGAAATGAAAATCCATTGGCGATAAATGTTCAAAAGTATAATATTTTTACATTTGGTAAAAACGAAAAAAAATTAGCACGAGAGTTAAAGCAAATAAAAAAAATACTTAAAGATTTAAATATTAAAAAAATAGTAAAATCAGTCAAAAAAAGAAAGAAATTCACATGGATCCGAAGGGAAATTGAGCTAAGTAAAGAAGATGTACAAAGAATAAAAAAGTTTAAAAGTATTTTTATTGAAAGTCAGTCGAGTCGTTTCTATCCCAATCATGAACTTTTAGCGCAGACATTAGGTTTTGTGGGAATCGATAACGATGGCCTGGCCGGAATCGAGTATCAATTTAATGATAAGTTACAAGGTGAACCTGAAATTTATAAATACTTTAAAGATGCTAAAGGACGACCGGTAAAGTTTAAAAGTGCAAACTTTGACAAGAGAGCTAAAGATATCACTTTGTCTATTGATAAAGATATTCAGTTAGTTTTAGAGGATTCACTAAAAGAAGGAGTTCTTAAGCATGACGCTCTCAAAGGTGGAGCTGCAGTGATGGATGCAACGACTGGAGAAATATGGGCTATAGCTAACTACCCTGCTTTTGATCCAAATCAAGGCCGCAAGAGTAAAAATAAAAAATTATCATTTATAACGGATCCATTTGAGCCTGGGTCTGTATTTAAAACAATCACCATTGCATCTGCGATGGAAAATAATATTGTAAGAGAGGATACGAGTTATTTCTGCGAAAGAGGTAAGTTGAAAGTAGGTAATCATTATATTAGAGAATCAGATAGTAACCATGGGTATGAGTGGCTATCAGTAACAGATATTTTAAAATTTAGCTCTAACATCGGTACGACTAAAATCGCTTTCGATTTAACCTACCCGAATTTGAAAAAAACACTTAATAAGTTCTCCCTCGGGAAAAAAACGAATATAGAAATACCGGGTGAGTCTCGTGGGATTCTTGATCAAAGTGAAAATATAACACCTTTGCGTTTGAGTAATATAAGTTTTGGTCAGGGTGTTGCAACAACTGGAATTCAAATGATGGCCAGTTATGCTCCGTTTGCAAACGGAGGTTATTATGTAAAACCAACTCTACTAAAAATTAGTAAAGAAAATAAAATACAATCTAAAAGAATTATTAAGCAAGAAACTGCTGAAAGTATCACCGAAATGTTACGTAAAGCCGTTGAAGACGGTACAGGAAAAAGTGCTAAAGTGAGACATTATTCAATTGCGGGAAAAACTTCAACCGCTCAAAGAGCTGATGCTGAGGGCGGATACTCGGGGTATGTGGCTGGGTTTATTGGATACCCTGTTAATGTTGATAAAAAATTTATTGTATTTGTTTATGTTGATAATCCTAAAAATGGTTATTATGGAAATACTGTGGCCGCTCCAATATTTCAGAAGATTGTAAAAAGTATTTTATATAAGGATAAAGTGTATAGCCGCTTAGCAAATGTTGAAAATGATAAAGATACAAAAGTTGCAATGGACAATATTAATATAAAATATTCATCAAAAAGAATTATTGAAAAAGGAAAAGTACCAAACTTAGTTGGTCTAGATAAAACATCCGCTTTTAAAGTTCTGGACGGTATGGAAGCCAGTTATGATCATGTCGGTTTTGGAATCGTAAAGAGCCAAAGTCCTGAAGCGGGTTCTATTATGTCAGATAAAACTATGATCACCCTTAAGTTTAGAGCACCTTTGTATGATGGAGAATGAACTTTTTAAGTTATTTCAAAATTACCAAATCAATATAAAAAATATAAAAATTGATAACGTGCAGTGGAAATCTCAAGAGGCGTCAGCTTCATCAGTTCTATTTTATAAACTAAACTCGACAACACCTGAGGAAGTAAAAAAGCTAAAAGAAAGGTTGAGTTGTGCACAATATGCGATTTGTATTATAGACAAAAAAATCGATGTGTTGTCCAATGATATCTTCTCCTTAAGTGAAGCGGAGTTTTGCTCTTTGCGAGAGAGCATCCTTAACATGATGTATCCGCTACCTAGAAAGCCAAAGTACTTAGGAGTAACCGGAACCAACGGAAAAACAACTACTGTCGATCTTGTTAGAAAAATATGCATAACTCATGGGAAAAAAATATTAAGTGTCGGAACTCTTGGTGTTTATCTGGGAAAAGAACGTATTAAAAATTTCAATTTGACTTCACCTGCATATATTGACCTAAGGAAAATTTTGTCATTAAAAGCTCAAGAAGTTGATTTTGTCGCGATGGAGTTAAGTTCTCATGCACTTTTACAAAATAGAACCGGAGGAATTATTTTCAATCAAATTGCTTGGACTAATTTATCTCAGGACCATCTTGATTATCACAAAACGATGGAAGCTTATCTAAATGCAAAAAAAATTGTTTTTGACATTGTTAAAGCAGATAAAAAAATCATTCTTCCTTTGGCTCAAAAAAAATTAGGTGAAAAAATTAATAAAGAAGATCGAATAAAATATGTGAGTCTAGATTTTGAACCAAAGAATTTATCTTTTAAAATGAGCTATAACCAAGAAAACTTGGCTTTAGCAATCAATTTACTCTCAGATTATTTTATGGTTGAACAAAGCAAAATAGAGCAATTTGAAGGTACAGAGGGACGCTTTAATATAATCCCATATAAAGATTCGTTAGTAATTATTGATTATGCACATACACCAGACGGCTTAAGCTCGATTTGTCGTGAAATAAAAAAATCATTTCCTAATTTCTATTTGATCACTATTTTTGGGTGTGGTGGTGACCGCGATGAAGAGAAAAGACCATTAATGGCGAGTGCAGCAGAAGAGTTTTCTGACGAAGTTGTTTTAACAAGTGATAATCCTCGTTTTGAAAAAGCAGAAAAAATTATTGAAGATACTCGAAAAGGTTTCTCCAAGTTACAAACAATTATTGTCGACAGAAAAAAAGCAATAACAGAAACTTTAGAAAGAACTCAGTCTAAATCAATAATATTAATTGCTGGCAAAGGGCATGAAAATTATATTGATATAAAGGGTGAGAAATTACCGTATTCAGACCAGGCCTTAGTTATGGAGTTGATAAATGATTAATTTAAAAAGTATTTATGGATTTAGGTCTTTTATTTCATCAACAGATATACTCTTAAATATTGATTTAAGTTTTTCGGTCGATAATAGAAAATTAGATGATGAAAATATTTTTATCGCTATTGTAGGGGAAAGGTTTAATCCGCTTGATCATATCGAAAAAATAATCAGCTCAGAGTGCCGTTTTGTGATTTATGAAGCGAACCCCGAAAATGATTTAAAAACGGAGTGTTTTAAAAAGCATTTGGTGTTTATAAGAGTTGAAAATATTATTTCATTTATTGAAGAAGCAGGAAAAGCCGTTGCTAATAACTTTAGAACGAAGGGTGGAAAAATTATTGCAATTTCCGGCTCGAACGGAAAAACAACCACAAAAGAAATGCTGTATCACTTACTTTCAGATGTCTTTGGAGACGAAAAGGTCATTTGCACCCAGAAAAATAATAATAATCATCTTGGAGTCCCTTTTACTCTTTTTGATATAAGAGAGAGAACCCTTTGTGCTATTGTTGAACTCGGAAGTAATCACCCTGGTGAAATAGAGGTATTGGCTAGAATATTATATCCTCAATATGCTGTGACAACTAATATTGGTGAAACACACCTTGAATTTTTTAATACAGTAGCTGCTGTCTTTAAAGAAGAATCATGTGTGGAGCAATATGTTGAAAATTGTTTTTATCAAAATGCAGATGATGTTTATTTAAAAAACTTAGTCACAACTGACTTGACTAAAACCTATGGATTTTTGGGTAAAGATTATCAATTTAAACTATTTGAAGGTGGTATCGAGGTAAATGGTCATAGACTTTGTAATCAAAACATAACCGGTGACCATAATTATTTTAATCTTGCACTTGCATATACTATGGCTTTAGACATTTTTAATGTGAGTAAAAAAAGTCTAATTGAGTCTGTAAAAACTTTTCAACCGACTAAAAATAGATCGGAATGGATAACCCATAAAAATCACAAAATTTTTCTAGACGCTTACAACGCAAATCCAAGTTCAATGTTGGCTGCAGTTGATGGCTTTAACGCTTACATTATAAAAAATAAAATATCATTGGATAATGTTTGTATTGTAATTGGTGATATGAATGAATTAGGTGAAAAATCATCTCATTATCATGTGGAAACTGGGAAAAAGCTGAATTTACACAAATTTGGACAAGCTTACTTTGTTGGGATTTATGCTAAGCAGTATGCGGAAGGTTATCAACAGAGCTGTAAATGTTTTGAAAGTACTAAAGAGGTTATAGCTGAATACGATAATCTCTTTGCAAAATATAAATATGTTTTTATTAAAGGAAGTAGGTCTTTACAACTCGAATCAATCCTAGATATAAGATAACGTTAAATTAAAATCTATAACTGCTATAAGGCGCTGTTTTAATGTTTTATCATATTTTGTATCCTTTCAGTGAGGAATTTGCCCTTTTTAACGTCTTTAAATATATAACCTTTAGATCTTTTTTAGCATTTGTAATCGCTGCTGTTGTTTCAATCTTATGGGGTAAAAGATTTATCGCCTATATGAAGTTCAAACAATTTGGACAAATGATCCGCGAGGATGGGCCAGAATCTCACTTTAAGAAAAAAGGCACTCCAACTCTTGGTGGTATTTTCATTGTGGGCTCAATCCTCATTAGTTGTCTATTTGTAGGCAATTATAATTCATTACCCTTTGTTATGACTATTGTGGTGATGATTTCCTATTTTGCCTTAGGCTGGATAGATGATTATTTAAAAGTGATTAAGAAAAATACGGATGGTGTCTCCGCAAAAGGAAAACTTGCGTGGCAATTTACAACCGCAATATTAGTAAGTTTTTTGATGCTAAAACTTGAAGTCATTAATGCTGACTTATATGTACCATTTTTAAAAGAGCCTATTTTAAACTTGGGTTGGACTGGTTATATACTTTTTTCATCTCTGGTTATTGTTGGTTCTAGTAATGCTGTTAACTTAACTGATGGCCTAGATGGCTTAGTAACTGGTCCAGTAATAACAAGCTCGGCTACTTTTGCATTGCTTGCTTATTTGTCTGGGCATGCAGAACTTTCTAATTACTTGTTCATTCCTTCTGTTGAGGGTGCCTCTGAGTTAACAGTATTTTGTGCCGCAATGATGGGGGCAAGTGTTGGCTTTTTGTGGTATAACT
>JABJPQ010000176.1 GCA_018663815.1 Halobacteriovoraceae bacterium
GCTTTACTCCAAAGCCAAATTGTAAAAGTATAATGGGTAACGGGATTATAACGGCGACAATGGAGCCAACAGTGGGGATGAAATTGAGTAAAAATGTTAGAAAAGCGAACATAAAAGCCATTTCCACACCAAATGAAACTAAAATCACATAACTAATAATTGCCGTTGCAGCTGAAGTCATTAATTTTGTTTGAATATATTTTCTGGTATTTTTTTTAATTTCTTCATAGGTTTTATTTTTTTGTTTACTCATGCTGTCACCGGTTAGGAGGAAAAGTGAAAAAATAATGACTAAAAAACTATTACTAATGCCACCTACTAAACCGCCACTAATATCTTTGATAAATTTTCCAAGAGGTACTTTTTGAAAAAGTTCTTTTACCTCATTTTGAGAAAAGCCAAAACCAAAGTTTTGTAATGTCTGAGTTACTTGGATTGAGACCTCGCTAAGACGGTCTTTGTATTGATCGGCTCCCTGTAAAAATGTCTGAATTGACTTAGAGAGAAGGATGGCCATTAGGGAAATACCTAAGATGAATAAAATAAGTGAAATTCCTAGGACAAGATTTTTGGGAAGTTTGAATTTTTCATGAAAATATTGAATGAACGGAGAGTAAATAAAAGTAATAAATATGGCCATCGTAAAGGGGATAAGAATTGATTTTGTTATACTAAGAGTAAAAGCCATCGCAATAAAAGTTAAAATGAGCAGACATGAGGTATTAACTTTTGAGTATTGGTTCATATACACCTTTTACATGAGAGAACATAAAAAAAGGGAGCTAGATCTCCCTTTTATATTAGCTCTATAAACTTCATTATCAGTTACTTAACTGTGATACTAGTCCGTTAAGTGTGGATGCAAGTGAGGCAAGATCTTTTGCTGCCGTTTGCATATCATTTGAACCTTTTCCTGTTTGCTCAGCGGCAATAGAAACTTGCTGAATATTTCCTGAAATTTGTTGTACTCCTGTTGATGCTTCTATGACAACCCTAGAGACTTCTCCGGTTGTTGCAGCTTGCTCTTCCATCGCACTTGCTATATTTCCAGCTATATTATTTAGTTGTCCAATAGCATCCGTAATGGATCCGATAGATGTAACAGCTGATTGTGAATCATTTTGAATGGCTTCAATTTTTCTTGAAATATCTTCTGTTGCGTTCGCAGTTTGTTTCGCGAGCTCTTTTACTTCGTTGGCAACAACAGCAAAGCCTTTTCCTGCTTCACCCGCTCTGGCGGCCTCAATGGTTGCATTAAGTGCTAAGAGATTTGTTTGTTGAGCGATAGAAGTAATAACTTTAATAACATTTCCAATATCAAGGCTACTTTCTCCTAGTACTTGAATAATTGAGTTAGCATCTTGGGCCATTTTCATTGCTTGGTTTGATTTTGTAGATGAATCATTAGTATTTTTAGTGATTTCTTTAATTGAAGCCGTCATCTCTTCCATATTTGTTGCAACTGTTTGGATACTTCCACTTATTGTTGTGGATGCTGAGGAGGCATTGTTAGATTGAGCCGTTGTCTCTTCGGCATTCGCACTCATAGTACTTGCAACAGCTATTAATTCTTCAGATGCAGCAGATAGTTGAGATGATGCTTCGTTTAGGTCTTTAATCAATTTATGTTTGTGGGTAACAATATCCCAAGTAACCATTGGTCCTTGGTAGACATTATTATTATCAAAAATAGGAGATACTAATAGATCTAATTTTTCTGACCCAACATTAATTATCGTTGAATAGGGAAGATTATTTGGGTCTTTAATAATTTTAATAATTGCCGCAGGGTTTTTATGAAACCAGTCAATAGATTTGCCAACAAGCTCATTAACATCGGCAGGAAGAAATTTTCGTAACTTACCTAGGTTATCTATGGAGTTTTGATTCATATAAGTCATGACCCCATCAGGTGTGGCCATCATAGTATTAATAGGGGAGAGGTTTACCATATTTTCTGCAGTTGTAGCCTTGTTCTCAGCTTCTTTACGAGCAGATATGTTTTCCCAATTAACAACATAACCTTCAATCTTATTTTGAGAATTCGTAACAGCTTGAACGTTTAGATCAAGGATAAGGTGAGCAAGTTGAATCTCGGAGTTGATCGGAAAATTTTTTAAATCCTTAAGCATTTTTCTCTGATAAGTCGGGTTTGCATGAAAATCATCAATATTTTTCCCAACAAAGGAATCAACATCAAATCCAAATTTTTCTTCTAAAACATCCTCAATCTCTTTTAAGGAGTCATAACTTTTATCATTCATGAAGATGAGTTTTAAGTCTTTGTCACAGTAGAGAACATTAGTTTGTAAAACGTTTAAGCAGTCTGAATAGGGGATACTTGCTTGTTCATTTATCTGTGCTTTTGCTTCTTGGCTCATTACTTATCCTTTGATGTTTAAAAGTTTGTAAGAAAATTATGACATAGTTTTAATTTATATAAAGGGGAAAAAAATGCTACTCACAATTTTTTGATTAGAAGAGTGGATTACTAATGTTTGATAAAGTGAGATTTATCATGTTTTAAATTTTTATATTTAGATTAAAATTTACTAAAACAATAAATTAAACATTAGGAAATTATATGAGCATTAAAGACTTTGATGAAGACGAACTTAGGTTTGATTTAATTGATACAACTGGAAAAGAATTAAAAAGTATCTCAAATAAAACCGCGGGTATGGTTTCTGATCAATTGTCTATGATAGGTAACTGTTCTACGAGCTTTAATAATGTACAACAAAATCTTCAAATAATTGAAAATGTCGCACAGGAGATAAATGGAACCTTTGGGGAAATATCTTCTGATGCCAAAAAAAATGCATCTCGTCTCCTTGATGTCACAACTGCTATGGGAACCTTAGAAGAGGATTTCGATAAAGTCTCGCACTTAGTAAAAGTCATAAATGGAATTGCAGATCAAACTAATCTCTTAGCACTTAATGCAACCATTGAAGCCGCAAGAGCAGGTGAGTATGGGAAAGGATTTGCTGTTGTTGCGAGTGAAGTAAAGGAGCTTGCTAAAACAACAAAAGGTGCCAACGAGGATATTCAACAGACCTTGAGCCAAATTTCAAGCTCCATTAAAGAACTTTCAGGTCAAATAGAAGTTACAAGTTCAATGATTTCTAATTCACTGAATAATATTGAACAGTCAACTGAGGGGATCAATTCAATCTCTCGGGAAACGACTGAGTTTGGGCATATTGTAAAAGAAAACTTAAGCCAATTTGAAAAACTTTCAAGTCAAACCAGCATTATGAAAGGTCAAGCTACTGAACTAACAATGATCGGTGAAACATTTACGTATTTATTAGAAATGATGAATGTTAAAGGTTTATTTGCTGGTGCAGGAAATCCTGTTGAAAGATTAGCTCCCTTATTGGAAGGAAGTACTTTTAAAGATGATTCTCGCTTTAGCAATAAGCTAGAAAAAGAAACAGTCGTTGGTGCCAATGATGTGCTGATCTCATCAACTGATACTAGGGGTGTTATTAACTTTGCCAACGAAACATTTTGTAAAATTGCTGGCTATACAAATGAAGAGTTAAAAGGTAAGCCACATAATATTATTCGTCACCCAGATATGCCTAAAACAGCTTTTGCTGATTTATGGAATATTATTAAGGATGGTAATCTTTGGAGCGGTATTGTTAAAAATGCAACAAGATCGGGGGGATACTATTGGGTTAAGGCGATTGTATTTCCATGTTATCAAAATAAAAAAATTATTGGCTATTTCTCGGTTCGAAAAAAAGCAACCGATGCAGAAATTGCAATGGCTTCTGAAGCTTATAAGTACGTTCCTTAAGTTACTCCTTAGGGAATTTAATTATCGTATTGAACAAGGCTATCCTCATAAACTTGATCGTTTAGAATATCAACACAAAATTCGAGAGCTTGTTTACTGTAATCAATTCCATCATCTGATTTAGAGAAATTTGCTTTTTTTATGGCCGTTGCGACAACTCGTAATAGCTCTGAGCTTGATTCAAAGTAATCAGCCTCCTCATCTGTGGACAAGACATGTGTGAGAAGCGAGTTTATAGTTTTGATAAGACGGACTTGTTGGCTACTGAGCTCTTGGGTATCAACTTGTATCGACACAGAGCTAGCTTGATTTGTACTTGTAGGCATATATTTCTCCCATAAATTTAATTCCCACAATATTTATCGACTCTTTTGGCTGAATATTGAGGGGTAAGTGCTGGATAAAAATGCTTTTTGGTCCTTGTAAGAAAATGCTAGACAAATGAAATCTGATACTCTATAAATACTACTAACTTGACGCGGGATGGAGCAGTCTGGTAGCTCGTCGGGCTCATAACCCGAAGGTCGTAAGTTCGAATCTTGCTCCCGCAACCAAAAATTTCAGTAAATTTAGATATTTAAGAAGCCACTTACCAGAGTGGTTTTTTTTTGCTTTGACCAAAATACATAATTTAGCAATGACACTGCTTAGGGTGTAAAAACGATATCCTTAACTCCAACGATCTTTCTCCACACCCTTTTTGCCTTAAAGAAAAAGTTCGTAAAAATATTTCCTTGTATATCACTTATATGCCAAGAATCTTGCTCTTGTTCGATAATAAATGATTTTGAACGATAAGTTCCAGAGATACCATTGTATAGATATCGAATCTCAACTGTTCCTCCAGCATAGGTAGCAAAATCACGACTCTTTAATGTGACAACATCTCTACCTTCTTTGTTATATAAGACAAAACCGTCAGAAATATTTGTGAGATCATGTGCTTTTCTTTCAAAAAAGACACCCTTTTTATAGGTATCTGTGTACAACGTTTTAAGCTCGTTTTGAGCTTCTGTTTCAACGATGATTTGAATGATATCTGTGTCAATATTACTCTTTACTGTGGCCACTGTTATTTCTTTGGCCATTAGTTGTGTTGCCATTAAAAACAATACGAATCCTATGATAATTTTCATGAGTCACCTTTGTTAAGTATTTGTATTAGTGATTTGTCGACTTTTCATGGCAAAAATTAAGCAATTGATTTGAATTTGAATTGAAAGGAAAAAACTACTGATCCAGGGATAACTGTGGCTTGGTCCAAGTTAGAGGTTTAAATTTCTTGGTCTTAATCCTTGATATTTGATGAAATAGCTAAGTTCTTATTAATTTTAAGTTTATGGCAATGCAAATAAAGAGATTCTTTTCCAAACTCTCACTTTTATGGCACTCTACCCAAGAGGTTTTTATGAAAACAGTTTTAACAGGAATTAAGCCTACCGGGTATATTCACTTGGGTAATTTACTCGGAGCGATTAAGCCGGCCATTGAGATGTCTCAAAGTGATGAGTATGATCGTTCACTTTTTTTTATTGCTGATGCCCATGCGCTAACTTCAGTTAGAGACCCAAAGCTTTATCGAGAATATGTTTATGAAGTTGCCGCAACTTGGATAGCTCTTGGTCTTGATACTGATAAGTCCATTTTTTATAAACAAAGTGATATAAAAGAAATTTTTGAATTGACTTGGATGCTTAGCTGTATGACCCCGAAAGGTGATTTGAATAGAGCACACTCTTATAAAGATAAGGTCCAAAAAAATCAGGAACAGGGTCGTGACCCTGATTACGGTGTAAATATGGGGTTATTTCAGTACCCTGTTTTGATGAGTTCGGATATTTTGCTTTTTAACTCAAATAGTGTCCCAGTTGGAAAAGATCAAGTGCAACATGTTGAGATTGCCAGAAGTATAGCTCAAAGAATTAATGAGACCTATAAACAAGAAATCTTAACTTTACCTCAAGAAATTACACAGAAACATGGAGCTTACGTTGTAGGTTTGGATGGAAGAAAAATGAGTAAGTCCTACGGAAATACGATCCCTATTTGGTCTACTGAAAAAAAGTTAAAAAAAACAATTAATAAAATAACAACTGACTGCTCTGCACCCGAGGATCCCAAAGACCCCAACAATTGTACGGTAATGGAACTGTATCGTCTGTTTGCTACCACTGAACAAATAAGCGCTCTTGAAAAACGCTACTTAGAAGGAGTCGGCTGGGGGCATGCAAAACAGGAACTTTTTGAAGTAACAAATGAGTACTTAAAAGGTCCACGTGAAATTTTTAATGATTTAATA
>JABJPQ010000586.1 GCA_018663815.1 Halobacteriovoraceae bacterium
ATTGCTGTTAAGCATTTTTCTAATGATAGCTTTGAAGCCAAAGAATCCTATGGTAATTATAGTAAAATTAAAACAACAAATTGGTCCTTAGTTCAGGGTTTGTATCTTAATAAATCAAGACTCTACTCTTCAAAAACCTTAGTACCTGATCAATACAATGCTAGCTTTTCACAATTAGAAGGATTGAAAGCACTTGAGACTTCAACTCTTGGTATAGAGGCCGGAGTCACTGGTCTTTATTCTTTCTATAATTTTCATATAAGTGGTATGTTGGCCATAGGCTGGCATGTTCAAAAACAAGAATATTCAGGTATTCATTCAGACGACAGAACTGTATCTGACAGCGCTGTTTCGAGTTTAGTTGAGTTGGGGCATAATGGACTAAGTGGCGCATCTTTTGGAGTTCAAGTAAGAAATCAAGCAATCAATATACCCATCAAAAATGCCTCTTATGCACTTGAAAGATCGACTTTTTCACTCTATTACAAATACTTTTTCTAATTAAGCAATCTGCCAAATAAGCCGAGTAATAATCGTTAGATAAAATTTTAAAAAGGTTATTTTTAATGAAATTTTTTTCAAGATTCTTAAGCTCTATTGGTGTTTTTGTTATAATCAGTGTTTCTGTCTTTGCTATTATTGTCGATGTCCTTGTTAGAGATTTACCAGATGATGATATTTTCAAACAAACTTTTAACTTTATAGGCAGTTTTGAATCTCGTTTCTATGATTATAGAATGAAAGATCATATTAAGAATTACCCCAAGAATGACAATGTTAGACTTATAGAAATAGATGATAAATCGCTCCAAGTTATTAATTCATGGCCAATACCAAGAGAAAACTGGGCCAAAGTTCTCGATAATTTAAAAGACTTTGGTGCCAAAGTTGTTGTTTTCGATGTTCTTTTTCCGGAACCTGTTAAAGCTTGTAACGAAGAATCTCCAGACAAAGTCCTTGCTAAGTCATTACTCAACTTTCAAGGTGAAGAGGAAGAAACTGGCCAAAGTGTCGTTTTTGCTTATTCAGTACAGGAGTCTCCTCTAAATGAACAAGATGAAATCTTTTTTAATAATTCAGATCCACTCATGTATCTTTATACATCTTTGTTTAGCCAAACGAAATCTTCGAAATGTGATTTTATGCAACACAGACGGATAGAAAAACACACCTGGCCGATTGAAATCTACTTAGATGCAAATCCTCAACTCGGTTATCTAAATATGGAAGAAGACTCTGATGGTGTTTTTAGACATTATTCTGTTTTTGCGGATACCAGCGATGGTGAAGGTGGATATATGCAACTTCCTTCCTTAGGCTTAAGAGCTTTTTTATCATCAACCAACTATAAGGATGTTAGTTTGCAAATAGGAGCAGACTGCCTAGGCTACTTTAAAGTTAACAAGCAAGAACTTGTAACAAGTAGCTCGTCAGAAACAAAATTACGTTGGGTCGGAGGGCGCGATAAATTTGAAAGTATTTCTTTGTACCGAGTCATTGCTGGTAAAGATTTTGAAGAAAAGGTAAACATATATGATGAGGATGAAAATTTAAAAACCATCACAAAAAAAATTAATATTAAAAAGTTTTTTAAAGATAAAGTCGTCTTCATTGGCTCAACGGCCATTGGGGCACACGATTTAAGAAACACTCCTATTGACTCGAAGTTACCCGGAGTTTATGCCCATATGAACTTTGTCAATATGATGCAAACTCAATTTTTTTATAAGCCAATTGAAAAATCAATAGAATACTCAATCGTCTTGATAGCAATTTGTATGCTAATATTAATACTCACCATGCTTTTAAATAAGGCCATACTTGATTTATTTGTACTCCTCATCCTCGTTGGAGCTACTTATTATATTGATTCAATTTACTTTATTGAGTTTGGTTATCAACTTAAACTTTTTTATTGCTACTTTGCCTTTATTGCTACTTATTCGTGGGTCACTTTTTTAAACTTTAACCAGGCCAATGCAGAGAAAAAACAAATTAAAGGTGCATTCTCTAGGTATGTTGCTCCTTCTATCGTAGATGATATGCTTGACAATCCCGACAAGCTAAAAGTTGGTGGTGAAAAGCTAGACATAACTTGTATGTTCTCAGATGTAAGAGACTTTACAACCATCTCGGAAACACTTTCACCAACAGATCTGGCCATGGCATTAAATCGGTACATGGGAGAAATGACTGATATCATATTTGATACAAACGGAACATTGGATAAATATATTGGTGACGCTATTGTCGCTTTTTGGGGTGCTCCATTAGATATTGGTGATCACGTCAATCAAGCCGTGCATGCAGCGGTACTACAATTAGAGGCCCTGCCTGCTATAAATGAAGAGTTTAAGCAAAAAGGTTTTCCTGAGTTTAAAATTGGACTAGGGTTAAACTCTGGAGAATGTTCAGTTGGAAACATGGGCTCGGATCAAATTTTTGCCTACACTGCACTGGGAGATACCATGAACCTTGGTGCAAGATTAGAGTCTCTATGTAAATACTATGGCGCTCAAATTCTTGGGTCGCAATACACGTATGCAAGAATGGACCAAGAAAGATTTCCTACTAGGCTCATCGACAATGTTGTTGTTAAGGGGAAAACAGAGCCAGTTGGAGTCTACGAAGTAATGTACTCCTATCACGCCTTTATGATTAACCTAGATGATTTAGCTAAGTTTAAAGAAGCCTTTAATCTTTTCTTAGAAGCTAAGTTTCAAGAAGCTAAAGTAATATTTGATGATCTAGCAATTAGACATCCAAATGACAAAGCCAGCAATAGGATGAAAGACACCTGTGATCATTGGATTGAAAACCCACCTAAAGAGGGTGAAGATTATCGGGTAACAACAATGACAACTAAGGGTTAATAGTAACAGGCCATGCGCGTTAATATCGCATATGGCCTTGTAAATCTATAGACGAGCAGAGCAATTTATTGTTAATATTGCATCCTTAATTACCCTGAGGATGTAGATGCTCTACAAGGCAAAAGACAAAATAACTAAATCATATGATGTTATCATTATAGGTTCTGGCCTGGCCGGAATGACTGCGGCAAATAAGCTCGCTAAAGATGGCCATAGTGTTTTATTGCTCGAAGCACATAATAAACTGGGTGGCTTTGCGACATGGTTTTATCGCAAGAATAAGCAGCACGTCTTTGATGTTTCATTACATGGCTTTCCTTTTGGAATGAAAAAAACTTGTCGCAAATACTGGAACAAACAAATTGCTGACCATATTGTGCCCTTAGAAAGTGTTCGTTTTATTAATCCCCAATACGATCTTGACTCCCCTTTTACACGAGAAGATTTCACCCATAAACTCACTCATCATTTTAAAATTGATAAAGAACGGGTTGAAGCTTTTTACAATTTTATCGAAAACATGAATTTCTATGATGACCAAAACCTAACCAACGGAGAGCTTTTTGAGAAATTTTTCCCTGGACGAAATGATATTATTCGATTCTTAATGGAACCTATCGTCTACGCCAACGGTTCAACCTTGGATGATCCAGCGATAAGTTACGGTATCGTCTTTTCTAATTTCATGAAAAAGGGTGTTTACACTTTTAAAGGTGGCACCGACCATCTGATAAAGATGATGCAAGAAGA
>JABJPQ010000173.1 GCA_018663815.1 Halobacteriovoraceae bacterium
AAATGTTCTAGGTATGCTTTAGATTTTCCAGGACCTGTTGCTAAAATATTTTTGGATGAAATACCAGAGTTCATAGCTTGGTGAAGTTCACCTGGACTAGCTATATCAATTCCAAAGTTTAAGTTTCTAAGAACTTTTAAAATGGCACTCATAGGGTTTGCTTTACACGCATACCATAATTTAATATCAGGATCTAGATCCTTAGACATTAATTCTAAGTGTTCTTTTAATTGATCAAGATCATAGAAGAAAAAAGGTGCATCGAACCTATGCATAACGGTTTCAATTTTTTCTTTGATATCAGGTGCAAATTGTTTATTCATTATCTTAAAAACTCCTCGAGTTTTAATGACTCATCAGTTTTTTCATCCCGATACTTTACAATGATGGCGCAGTTTAAAGAAAGCCCCATTTCTTTGGCCCAGTTTAACTTGGCACTAACAGGTCTTGTTCCAGGCACAACAACTGCTCCGGCCGGAATAATTCCATCTGTAACTTGCTTTTCATTTACAGCATCATAGATTGGAGTTCCTTTGGATAGAATAACTCCAGGTGCAATTACGGCCCCTTCTAAAACTTGAATTCCTTCCACAATTACGGCACCGGCCCCAACAAAACAGTTATCTTCAATAACAACTGGACTGGCCCCGATGGGTTCTAATACTCCACCAATTTGAACTGCAGCTGAGAGATGAACGTTTTTACCAACTTGGGCACAACTACCAACCAAGGCGTGTGAATCAACCATTGAGCCTTCATCTACGTAAGCTCCAACATTAATATAAGCTGGAGGCATAATAATAACACCAGCAGCGACATAAGATCCTGCTCTTACAGAGCTTCCGCCAGGCACAAGTCTAATATTATCCTTAGGTGTGAATTTTCGTGCGGGAAGATTATGTTTATCAACAAAACCTGTAAAAGCTTCCTCTGAAAATTCTTTTAATTCACCGGCCTTAAAAGCACTTAGAATTGCTTGTTTCGCTTCAGTATTTGCTATCCATTTACCATCGACTTTATTAGCGCAACGTAGTTCGCCAGTTTCCATTTGTGCTAGAGCTGTTTTCCAATCCATTTTATTTCCTTTATTTATTATTTTGATACCATTGATTTATTAAATTATTTTGCTGCATGAGATACTCTTTGTTTTGTAAGTCATCTTGGGTTAAAGGTGGCATGAGTGTGTCATGAGCAATTCTTTTTTCCGCGCAGATTATGGCCTTGGCCGGTATTGGGTTAGAAGCCGTAAAAAGACTGTTTGCAGCAGTAGACCAAAGATTGTGGTCGCTAAAGCTCTTATCTAAGCATTTTTTTGTATAAAGATTTGTTGCTTTTGGCCAGACATTAGAAGCAACTGAAATTAAACCACATGCTCCTGCAGAGCTAAACTCAGGCATTAAGCCATCATCACCACAGTAAACTTTTTTATGGCCACAAGCTTTTAGGTATGCGGACATTTTTTTAGCACAACCACTTGCTTCTTTGATACTCCAAAAATTCGGGTGATCTTTTAATTTCGAAACAGCTTTATAACTTAATTCTTTTGCGGCTCGGCCTGGTACATTATAGAGCATCACAGGTTTTGTTACTCGATCCATTAAATTTTTAAACCATTGGTACTGGCCCTCATCACCTGGTTTGGCATAGATTGGTGTTACCATAAGATAAGCATCAATATTTTTTGTTTCCAGCCATTCAATCCATTTAATCTGTGAGTTTAGCTCATGTCCGCCTACACCTATCATGAGGGGGGATTTTAGCTTTTGCTCGAGTACAAAATTTACGATTCTTTCACGATCATCTAAACATAAGTTTAATGCTTCACCGGTGCTGCCTAAGATAAGTAAACCATTGCCAGCTTCATCTTGTTCAATGAGAAGTTTTTTTAAAGAGGGGTAATCAACTTGTAATCCTGGAGTTAAAGGAGTGATTAATGCTGTCCATAATGGGTAATCATTTAAATTCATTTTAACCTCATAGCTTTAAGTATTGTGTGACAAGTTTATTAAAAGCAATAAATCCGTATGTCTGTTGTTGTTTAAAAAGTAATTGAGCGGCCCATAATGCTCCTGATGCAAATAAAGATCGATCAGTAGCTTCATGAATAATTTTTATATTTTCAAATTGAGAG
>JABJPQ010000252.1 GCA_018663815.1 Halobacteriovoraceae bacterium
AGTTTAATCCATAATTACTAGTGCCTGAGATCCCAAAAAACTTTCCTTCCAACCAAAGATGATTGACTCCACTTGTGGTTAAAATACAGTCGATATTGGCACCAACAACTCCCCCAGTTGTCGAGAAACACTTAGAAGCTGCACTAGATTGAATAAAGCGCGCTGTTGGCATAATAACTAATGATGTTTTATTCTCAGTGATGTTATAGCCGTAGCCTGAAGCATCCGAGCTAAGAATAAAAATTTTACCTTCCGTTGTATCACTTGGAAGCTGAGTCATTCCCGCGCTACTATCTGGTAAATCAAGGATCGGATTATTCCACCAAGAGCTTAGAGAACTTTGAGCCACCAAAATATCTTTATGATAAATTTTCACCTTATTTAATTTGAATGTTTTTGGAGTTGCATCGATAAGATCACTAAGTGATTTTTTTTCTTTAAGAAAATGGCTCACAACCTTTACCGGAACAGAGGAATCATCACACTCCCAAGAAAAGACATCTAATTCATCAAACACTGAAATATCAGCACAAGTTGTGATTGAACTTATAATGGCTTTTTTAAACTCACCTCCATGCAAACAAGTTTTATAACCAATATCAACTCCTGGCTGACATGCACTGTCCGTCGCGGAGTAAATACCTGCGCCATCATTTTTCACATAATCATTCCAGTTCACTCCATAGTTAGGATAACTTGGCGCAACCGTAACTTCAGCGAGAGCTGTTTGCCCTTGAACTTTAAAATCTTTTTCAATTAAAGTACCAGCGGCAGTAAACGAAAGCTTAAGGTCTTGCTCAATTAATTGAGCTGCTCCTCCAGGGGAATTAAACTGGATGATAAAAGTACAAACTTCACCAGGGGCCAGGCGGTCTGTGCAAGTGCCAAGGGATGTGCTAGTAAAACTAGTATTAAAACCCATGAGCTCTAAAGCAAGAAGATCTTGATCTGAAGTATTGGATATTGTTATTTCGATATTTTCAGATGCTCCAATGATTAAATTTGAAGTGAGAGCTTGTTCTCCAATTTGAACCTGTTCTGTATAATCAGGGTTGCCACCCAAAAATGACGTCACTTCAACCTGACTTGGCGAACAAGAAATGAATAAAGATGAAAGTAAGCTATATAAAAAAAGTATGCGCATAATAGTATTATCCCACGCTTATTTATCGGTAAAAAGGAAACAATCTTGACAAAAGAAGGTCAGTAAAAACGGAGTATTAGGTCAATCCTACTTTGAGACAAAGCAAGGTTTGAAATTATGTACCTATTATTGTGTCCAATAGTTGGCAACGGTTAAAATTCAAGGGGAAATAACCCCTATGGCCTTAAGCCAAGAGTCTGGGGGATCAATCAACTTTCGCTGAGTAAAATCCATGAAACCAAAAGTAAAGGTAGCTTCTGAAGCCACCGTGCCGTCGGCTTTAATTATTTCTTGCTTTAGGGAGCTAATCTTTCCTTTGCCTTTAAGTGTTTGAGTTAGGATGGTAATGGTCTCTCTATTGGTTAGTTCTCGTTTAAAACGACAATTCACATCGAGTACAACAGGTCCTTGTTTTTTAGTTAAAATTTCTGCTAGGCCATAGCCACTATTATGAATAAAATCCCAACGTGCCTCTTCATAAAGTTCGAGGTACCGTGCATTGTTCACATGGCCAAAAGTGTCCAATCTATGTTCTAGAATTTTAGTTGTATATTTGAATTGTTGATATTCACTCAAGGCATTCTCCTTAGTCAAAGACAATTGTAGAATGCCAAACAGTGATGATCAATTTCTTTTTAATTTATAAAGTCGATCCGACTTACTTACCTCTGCATAACGTTTGGAGATAACCTCAAAGAGTTTTACCTTCTTTGGTAGTAATTCCTTTCCATCTTGTGAGGCAATTTTTCGACGCCCTTTGCGACCACGCCCTAAATTAGCAAAAGCATTAACCGACTTTTTCTTAGAACGCAGACTTCCTCCGGAACTAAATTTTCCGGCCTGCCCTGTAACATATGCACCAGAAGTTTTCTTACCCGTGGCCGTTGATGGTCCATTAGTTCCTCGTCGAGCTGGGTCATCACCACTACCACCGCCGCCGCCACCACCAGCACCGGCACCACCGCCACCACTGCCACCACCGGCACCACCACCTGAGGCCGTAACCCCACCGGCCGCAATTTTATTAAATTTATTTCCAAATTTTTTATCTGAAGATTCGCCCAATATATTACTTAAATCATCCCCACCTGCGCTACGATTTCCAACGGCAGAGTTGGTATCATTGCCTGCTCCACCAATGCGATCAGAGGTATCAAAATCAACATTTCCTCCACCTTGTGGTGTTATCCCGTCAAAGGAGAAATCAACATCTCCACTAGAAACACGACCAGTTCCCACTCCACTACAAGAAGGGAGTAATGGATTTTCAAGACAAAAAGTTGTCATATCTGGCATTGCATTTTCAGCTTGATTAAAGTCCGCTTCTTTTAGGGTGTCTTCCACCTTGCCAACAAGTTTGGCTTGTTTATCATAGGTTTTTGAAACTATTGCGTGAACGACAGCTTTGGATAGTGCCATTGCTCCGGTTTGGAGCATGACTTCTTTGGCTTTACCATTTAAAAATAAATCTTTTCTAATCTCAGAATTACCTTGTGCCATTCTAGCAAGTGCAGTGATAATTACTGACTCTAAGCCTAGGTCATTTTGTCCGCTTACGATCCACCCAGAGATAACTTCCTCTGTTGGATACTTCATCATATTTCCAAACATAGCCAAAGCCCTTCCAGTCTGTAATGTACCTTTTGTTTTTTCTGAATCCGCTTTATTTTGATAAGTCTTTCGCTGTGCTCTTAATGCTGCCGATTGAGCATCAATTCCACCACTAGCAAGATCACGTTGCATATCTGATTGTACATCCATACCATCCATTGCTTCAGTGGCATTTAAAATTACTGGTGCGGCTAAATCATTCACTAAAAATGCCCCATTGTACCAATAGGCTGCCTTTGAGCAAGCTTCATAGTCGAGTGCATAAGCCGACCCTTGATCAGGTCTTCTTCTGGCATGACATTCAATTTTTTTGTCGAGTGAAAAATAAGAATTCTCTCCATTTTCAAGAACTTCATCAATGACATATCTTGAAATTTCTTGAAGACTAGCACAGCCACCAACAAGGTCTATGATCTCAGTTTTAAAACTGTCAGAAATAAGATTTTTAATAGCTGCGAACTTTTCTTTACAACCATCTCTGACATCACCTGTTACAACGTTACCTCTTCTTTCTTCAATATCAGCAACCTTCGCTTGGCACGTTTTGTAAGCCTTATCTAAATTCCCACATGCCACTTGCATACATTCTAAAGGAGATGCACTTGATTGACAGTTTTCAGAATTTTTGCTGTGACATTCATTATAATTTACTAATTTTTCTCCACAGTTTCGTTCTTCATTTCCTTCACTCTTAGCAACTTCATCGTCAAAGCTCATATCTGTATTTATCAGGTCAGGCTTTAAACAGTTTTCACCAAAATGCTCACGACTTGTTCCTGGATTAATACTAGCGACTTCTCTCATTTTTGATAATGTACTAGTCTTCATGAATAAATCTCGACAAAAACTCTTGCTTGCTGAGACTCTAAGTTCTTTTCTACTTACATAACCAGCCCCACCAAAAGCATCGTTACACTGTGAAAGTTCGGTATAACTTTCAGGCGAAATACTATCTACCTTGAATTCATCTATCATTTCTTTAAATTCGGTTGTTAAATATCGATTATCTCCCGCCCCATCTGAAAATATTCTTAAACATTCTGTTCCTATTTCTTTGATATTTGTAACTTTCTTTTTTAAATAATCTGAAATTCCAATACTCGGATTTTCTTGCTTGGAATTATGATCAAAATCACTACCTGGAGACATGCGTTTCACTGTTTTTAAAATCGGGCTATCCACAGCAGAGTTTTCTTTAGCTACTTTGTCTCTACAAAACTCAGTCTTTACTCCTTTATTGTTTTTCCCGCAATCATCCATACCTTTTTTAACAACAGGAATAAATGGTTCTAAAATAGGATCAAGATGAGAATTCTCCCCTTCCCCTTCTGAGAATGAATTGACAGAGATATAAGAACTATCATTATCCGTGACCTTAAATGCTTTATTGCTCGCATTTATTGCAGCAGATTCGGATTCGGCTGAGCCATAACATTTCCTAGCTCCACCAGCCAAAGTTACTGCCGATCTAGCAAATTGAGAGCCACAGTCAACAGGACCTGCCGAAATTGCCAGCGATTCGTGAATAACAAAAAAGAAAAAAACAAAACCAACTATCAATTTCATAACATACCTCACCGACTTATCGGTAATATCAGTAAAACTATAAATAATTGTCTCATCTATTTGAAATTATTATAATCAC
>JABJPQ010000168.1 GCA_018663815.1 Halobacteriovoraceae bacterium
ATTTATAAAAATGATCCCACGTCCTAAAGCCGCAATAAAATTTCTTTCCATCCGAAAAATAAAGATCAACTCCCACCTTAAAAAAAGTCGCAGGGTAGAGCTCAAAAGATACCCTTTTTTCTTTATCCTCTTTTTTCCCGTTGCAACCTAGCATTAAAACAAATAATGAGGAGACGATAATCACAACAAGGAATGTCTTTTTAGCGAACTTCAAACTTAAAACTCCAATATTTCACTCTATTATTCTTATCATAGTAAGGTGTTAGATTCAAAATGTCTAAATCATATTTTCTTGCCAATTTTAAATTTTCCCCAGGTGTAAAAACACCATATCTTTGAGTAAATGTAGTCCAATAATTATAACTTGGAACAACAGCAATTCCCTTCCCTTTATAAGCTAAGAGCTCATAGATATTCTCAAAAACGTGATTGCTCACATCCAAATGAATACTTTCTGTTTTTATTTCTCCTTTAGATATCACATCAAACTTTTTAATATCAGTTTCTCCAAAGGTATAAATAACATCCTCCTTGTTTATTAATTTTTTTAAAATCTGCTCACTCAAATGAAAATCTAGCCAAGCAACAGGCCCTTTTTTATAAAACTTATACAAAACTTCTGCATTAAGTCCTACTTCACAAACGATAAGAACCACAAGTAAGGCTGCACAGAACCGGCTGCGCAAATGTCGGTACTGAGTAAAAAGGTCCCTTATAACAAAGGCTACCCAAATTACATTTACAATACCTAAGTAATGTAAATACATTCCATACCCCCTATACCTTTGTAATGAGATAAAGAGAAAAAAGCTAGAAAGCAAACCAGCAACAAGCCATGGTTTAAGCTCATCTATCTTTATTTTTTTTCTGAAAATTATTATTAATAACGTTAAAAGCTTAAGTGTCCCTAAAAAGTTAAATTCTAACTTTGCCCATATTGAAGACAATACTCTTTCTTTTAATTGTTCATCGAAGTAAAAGCTCAAGTACTCCGTTTTGTTATAAAACATATTGAGAATATCAAAAAGCAGATGAGTCGGGTTTAGACTTTTTTGCATTCCCAGCGTATCCACAAATAAACCTGAAGGATTCACAATAAAAGCATATAAGGCAAGTGAACAAGTACCGGCCAAAAATAGTTTTCTCCAACTTATTCTTAAATACTTCCACTCCAAGAGCATATAAAAGGGAAGGAACCATAATGTGTTAATGCGCAAATAAAAATTATAAACCAAAAGCACTCCCACTACCCATGGGTTTTTATTTCTTCCCATTAAACTTAGTGTGTAAATGAAAAGAAAATAGCTAAAAGGCTCTGTAAAATCCATACGATATGCAAATAAAAGATTCACATCAATACTCATTAAATACAGGACAATAAGGCTTGTTTGATTATCGTACTTATCTCGCAAATACCTTGAGACAAGGTACAGCATCAGCAAAAGTAAAAGGTAATGGTACATTAAGAGAGTTGTTTGATAGTCAAAATACGAAAATAAAACTCGTAGCCCCCCAAGAGGAAAGAAACTTCCGTGTCGATAAGAATAAAACAGGTCTAATTGGTGTCCCCACAGCTTAATAATTTTTTTAGGAGGAAGATCACTCTCAATAACAAGCCAACTTTCACCAGCTCCCTTTTCGCTGGTTAAAAGTGAATCATGCAATTCTACTGCATTCATAGGATGACTAAAATTTATAAATAAATAAACGATTGTAAAAAGAAGATAAGGGATTTTGTTTTTCATTCCCTACCCAGTATAGTGAAAAAAGGTTGCTTTTAAACGCTTAAACGTTGAAATATGAAGGTAAGATCTCCAGCACAACTTAAAGTGCTTAGCCACAAATGAAAATCTTAGATAGTATTTTCGGTAGAAAAGAAACCGTAAAGAGAGCAATGCACTTGGAGAAATATCACTTGGGCTCCACTTGTTATTTGTGTGGTGATAAACGTTATTTGTACCATAGTGATAGTTTCTTTTTTCTTCACTAGAAAGCTCTTTATAGAAGGTTGAATCAGGGTAAACAGTATAAACCTGGACTTGAAGATAATCATGTTCAAGCTCTTTTGCTAACCTCAGACTTTCCATAACATCATTCAAGGTTTCCCCTGGATTTCCGATCATATACAAGCCAACGGTTCCAATGTTGTACTTTTTCAATAGCTCAAACATACTCTTCATTTGTTCAATCCAAAGATCTCCATCACGAGACTTTCCAATTCGCTCAATAATCCTTGGGCTTCCAGCTTCAATACCTACTTTTAACATTTTTGCTCCGGCCAGAGCCGCTGCTCTTATTCGCTCTTCATCCAACTCGTTAAGTCTTACTGAAGCCATCCAAGATACTTTAATTTTAGAAGTAATTATCTTCTCACAAATATCCAAGAAATTTTTTTTGTGGCTAAATAATGTGTCATCTTCAAAGCAAATAGCATCAACACCAATCGAAACGAGTCTTTTAATTTCTGCCACAACTTGCTCTGTGGACCTTAACCTAATTGTACTTCCCATAGATTTACGAACTGTATAGCTACAAAATTTACATTGAGTCATATATGGACACCCCCAAGACGTCATCACGTACCCCCACAGCTTTACAAATTTACCTCTCATAGGAAATGGAAAGGGGTAATTACGAAGCTCCTCTCTTGTGATTTTTAAAGCAGGAAGTTTCATTGGGTTTTCAATGTAAATCTCATTTTGAAGAACAAAATTTTTATTATAATTATCAATGATTTCATTCTGTCTTTCAGTTTCTAATTGTGAATTTAACTGGTTAAATAACTCAATAACTTGAACTTCTGGTTCCCCCAGTACTGATATATCAAAAACATCTCTCCAGCCTAGAGGCGTCTGTTGTGCGGCATGAGATACGAACTGCCCAACAGCAAGAGTAATAATCCCCTTGTTTTTCAATAGTCTTGCAAGCGCCATTGACTCTTCCAAGCAGTAAGACATTCCCTTAATCACGGCGATATCACAACTAGATGGAACTTTTTGGGCGAGGGCACCTGGGGTCCAAAGATTAACCCACCCATCCAGTAGGATTGATTCCACTCCCATTAAATGAGCCCCCCCCTCAATGTACTTAAGTTCAGAAGGAGGGTGAATATGTCTTGGATGTCTAAAAACTGTGGTTGGTTTTTTATCAACTCTTATCAGTGCGACTTTGCTTATTTTTACGAGGGACTCTACCATACTAAACCTACAAAAATTCGTTACCAAAGCCCTGTTATAGGAAATGCATATCTTGTCATTATACTTACTTTACGTTAATATCTTCAATACAATATAGCAATCACGATGAGGAGATTTAAGATCCAATTGAAAATTTATTTTTTCCTCATAACCTCCTTATTTTTTTCCCCTGCAATCGCTAAAAAAAATAGTTCACTTTCAGCTGCCACAGAATCAATTGAAGTTCGCCGCGACAAATTGCGTAAAATATTAAATTCACAAAGTGATTCCTCCAGTAAGGATATAGCACTTGTTCAGGCAGACGAGAGGGACTATAACCAAATAAACCTTGAACTTTTAGAAAAATTTCGCCTCTCTCTTAGACACCAGAAGTTTAAATCATTCAAGAACTTCTTAACCGAAGAGTTCAGCCTTTATTTTTATAAACGTGACGAAAAAAAACATACCCTACAAAACAAAATAACTATCTCCCCTTGGAAAATCAAAAAAAGCCCTTCCTCAGAGCTAACAAAGTATATCTCCGGACTAGATGAAATTGTTGACCTAAGCTTTTCATATATTGAAGTAAAGGTACTTAAGCGCACCAAAGAGGGGGCAACATCACAAGCTCATTTAAAAAGTATCTTTGACTTAAGAGCAATTAAAAACCAAACCAGAATTCACGATCGAGGAGAAGTTATTTTCCATGTAAAAAACATCAATAATAAGTGGAAAATTAATTCTCTTTTATTTACCGCAGGAAAATCTCTACATAAAAAACAAGCAAGCTTTAAAAAAGTGACTCTCAATCTAAAAAATAAAAAGTCCTCAAGAGACCACATAAGGTGCGCACAAGAAAACTTAAATATTGCAGACTTTAACAATGATAAGAAACAAGATATTCTTGTTAGCACAAAAGATTACCAAGCAATATTCCAGGGAGATGGGCAGGGACAATTTACGCTCTTCAAGGAAAACTCCCTCACCAAAAACATAAAAAAGACCTTATTTTACAATGCAGATTTTAACAATGATGGACTTGAGGATATTCTCTCCATTGAACCTGGAAGAATTATTTCAATCTACCAAAACAAAGGTGCAATGAAATTCACAAAAAAATCATCCATTAAACTCCCAAAAAGTGATATTGCTCACCCCCCAATAACTATCGCAGACTTTAACAACGATAAATTGCTGGACTTTTTTGTCGCGCAACCATTTTTTATTCCCATCTCTCTTGATCCCCAAGCTAGCCCAAACATCGAAACTTCTCCCTCTCCCCCAGGTTTGTACATCAACAGGAAGAACTTCACCTTTAGGCACAAACAAAACAATAAAACTCCCCTCATAAAAAAACGCTACGACACTATGCTTCCGGCTCAGGTCCTAACAGCCGATATTGACACAGATGGGGATCAAGATATCTTTCTTACAGATGAAAACGGAACTCTCTTTTTTGCTTATCGTAATAATGATAATGGAGTGTTACAACCCATTTTCAAAAAAATCCACATATCCCAAGATGAGTATGCTACAAAAACAATAATTAAAGATCTTAATCAAGATGGGAAGCTTGACATTGTTTACGCTCAAACTAATTTCGTACCTTCTCAACGGCTCTTTAACTCTGGAATCATAAATCATGACTACCAGTACGCCCAGGTCAAGGGTAAAAAAGGGGTACATCTTTTCACAGGGTCTGCAAACTTCAAATTTTCAAACTCAACCGAAACCTCCTTCGACTTTCATACAGGAGAAGGAGTTGCTGGTGTCGACCTTCTGGACTACAACAATGATGGTTACTTAGATGTTTACGTCAGTAATGGATTGTGGTCAGGTAATCTTCCAACAAATGATATAACTAGTCTATTCGTGCAAGCAGACACGTCCAATATCTCTGTACACATGAACAAAGATCAAGAAAAAAGCTCTACACCGCCTTCACCTTTTTTATTTTTTTTAAATGAAGCACCAGAAGATTCCAAAACAAAAAAAAATACAATTAAAAAATCATCATCTCTGGCCGGCCACCAAAGAAATAGGCTTTACCTTAATAACAAAAATCAAACATTTACTGAGGTTGGATTCTTAGAGGGAGTTGACAGTCCTATAGATGGACACCTGGTAAAGGCAATTGACATTAATAATGATCATAAGACAGACCTTATTCTTAAAAACTGCACCCAGAACCAAAAAGAAGTACTCTTCGTCTACCTAAATAATTAATTTTTTTAAATTTCTAATTAACCTGAGTTCGGGATTAAATGTAAGAATCTAAGAAAATATATCCTCGGGCCTGTACGGCCCGTCCTTTTTACTTCAAAATTAATTTGCAAAAACCAAAAATTGGAGAAAAAAGAAATGGATACAACACAATTATTCTG
>JABJPQ010000529.1 GCA_018663815.1 Halobacteriovoraceae bacterium
AATGGTGGAATCTTTATTGAATAAGATTGGCGGAGGAAGACATAAAGCTTCGGTAACTAAAAATGATTTATTGGAGGATGGGCTATCCTACAAGTTAGGAAAGAAAAAGGTAGTTGATTTTGGATGGATTAGAAGTGACCTTAAAAAGCATTTTGGACTAAATGGCGATGTTTTTTATGCCGAGTTTAATTGGGTTGCATTGTTAGATATTGCTGCCAATAGTTCGGTAAAATTTAAGGAGCTAGATAAGTTTCCACGCGTAAAACGAGACTTATCTTTGTTGTTAAATGAGGAAATTAAGTTTTCTGAAATTGTGTCAATTGCGAAAAGTTGTAATAGCGAGTTGCTTAAAGAAATTAGCCTTTTTGATGTCTATAAAGGAAAGGATATGGAGAAAGGTAAAAAGTCATATGCTGTTCGTTTTGCTTTACAAGACAAAGACAAAACGCTCAAGGATAAAGAAATTGATGGTGTAATGACTAAAATTCAGCTTTCCCTTATTGAAAAACTAGAGGCAGAACTACGATAGATATGAGAATTAAAGATTGGACACCCCTGTACCTTTTGGGGTATACTTTGATAAAGTTGGGGGCTCGAACATTTTACAAAAAACACCAAGTTGTTGGAATAGAAAACATCCCAAAAGACAAGCCCGTCCTTTTTGCTGCTAATCACCAAAATGCTTTTTTAGACCCTACACTAATTGGAATCAAATTAAACAAACCATTATACTATATGGTTCGCGCAGATATTTTTAAGAAAAAATCTGTCGCAAAATTGTTATGGTCCCTCAATATGATGCCTATATTCAGACAAAGAGATGGTGGCAATGCGGTTAAAAAGAATGAAGCTGTTTTTGATAAATGTTATGATTTACTGAATGAGAAAAAACCTATTTTAGTTTTTGCGGAGGGAAACCAAGGAAAACAAAAGAAATTAAGGCCGCTACAAAAAGGAATTTTTAGAATAGGTCTAGGTGCAGAAAATAAGCACGAAGGAATAGATGTACATATCGTTCCAGTCGGCCTATACTATAGCGACACTGTTAATATGGGGGCAAAAATGCTCATTCATATTGGTAAGCCAATGAAAATTCAAGATTATACTGAAGCTTTTAAAACAGACGAAGCCACTACATTAAACAAGATGAAGATTGAGCTAAATAGCCGTATGAGCGACTTAATGGTTGATATTCAAAACACTGAGTATTATGAGACCATTCATGAAATAATGCTGGATTTTGACTATGAAATTTATGGTTTTGAGAACATTAAAGGAAATAAAATAATTAACGAGTTTCATTGTCAAAAAGGATTTATCTAGAAGGTAGAAAACTGGATTGAGAACAACCCCGAAGAAGCCCAATCTCTAAAAGATAAATCTGACTTTCACACAGATACTTTAAAAAAACTGCAACTAAAATCGTGGCTGTTTCGAAAAGAAAAACATAACATTCTATTTCCGATGTTGTTTTTAATTTTAGGAGCTCCTTTGCACCTATATGGAATAATTAATAATTATTTGCCGTATAAATTACCTGTCATTTTCGTGGAGAAAAAAGTAAAAGATATTCATTTCCACAGCTCGATAAAAATGCTAGCGGGGGTTATTTTGTTTTGTCTTTTTTGGGGATTACAGTCAGGGCTTGTTGCAATTTTTACAGACCATTATATTTGGTTGTACTATTTTGGTTCATTATTCGTTTCTGCATTTTTCAGTTACCTCTATTGGATAACGGTTCTTAAAACAAAAGGGAAATTAAGATATAACAGACTTTCTAAGAGTAGAGATGAAAGATTCTTAAACCTACAAGCAGCGCACGATGCTATTGAAAACGTTTTAGTGAAAATGTATAACTAGCAGAATAACGGCATTTCCTTTTCTAACATCAGAAAATAGCTTTCCAGCAGCTCTAAAACCCTTGTCGCGCTCCCAGAGCATTTTTAATACTTGACACAGGAACAAATCCAATATTATCCCCCAAAAAGCTGTGTAGCAAATATCGTTGGTAAATCATCCGTTGCATATGGGCTTTTCTTTATTGCCACACCAACTCCTAAATGTGTGTAGTCTTTACTTAAAATATTTGCTCTATGTCCCGGAGAGTGCATCCAGGAGTCAACCATCTTATCTGCAATTTCTTTATACGTTAGTTCTCTAACTCTTTTTCCATTATTGTGATGGTAAAAAACATAAATCCCGTTTTTCAGCTCTGAATCATACACACTATTATCTTTATAGTCAAGAGCAATTTCTTCCAGAATGTTTTCCCCTACGGTCATGTAATTAGCTTTAAATTTTTCTGCA
>JABJPQ010000119.1 GCA_018663815.1 Halobacteriovoraceae bacterium
TGATTTAAAATTTTCTTTTGATAGATCTCGGCATATAGGAACCTCATCATCAAATTTATTAATTTTCTTTAATCGTTTTTCTTTAGCTTCTCTGCATAGCTTTAAATCTGTCATCTTATAAGGACGAATAATTAATCGCTTGGATGAACATATCATTTTTGAATATGGAGATTTTGTTTTAATTTTTGCTATCATTAAATCTCCATAATGATACAGACACAAAATCATGTCCAAAGGCCCTGTCTTCAGGGCTCATATTTTTCATTTCTCTATAATCTAGTAACTCAAATCGTTTTTCAAAAATAGACTTTAGTTTTTCTAGCGGATAACTTATTCCTCCCTCCATATTTCTATTCAGATAGATTTCAAAGTCAGAAATACTCGCACCCATTTTCTCATTAAAAGCAATAATCGCCAACAAACCACCATCCACAAGTAACTCACAAACGGAGTCTATATATTCTGGCCTTCGATGTGGAAAAATATGATGAAACATTCCAGCATCATAAATTAAGTTATATT
The DNA here is from genome assembly GCA_018663815.1 of Halobacteriovoraceae bacterium. Taxonomy (GTDB): domain Bacteria; phylum Bdellovibrionota; class Bacteriovoracia; order Bacteriovoracales; family Bacteriovoracaceae. The sequence goes on from JABJPQ010000119.1 coordinate 523, forward strand.
TTTTATTTTTGTTAAAATTAAAAAAGTTCCCCCGATGAGTTGTCACTTTGACCTTATGTGTTCTAGCTAGCTTCTCAGTTTTTTCAATAGCCAAATCTGAAATATCAAGAGCATCCACAGTAAACCCCTTTTCAGCTAGGAGCACAGAATTTCTTCCATTACCACACCCAATATCCAACACATTTCCTATCGGAATTTTGCCCGAGTCTAAATAATCTATTAAACTTTCATCAGGAAAGACTGATGAAAGAGGGTGATCAACTTTTAGATTTTCAAAGAAATTGTTCCACCTTTTTCTTTCATCATTAAAAAAATCATCTAATATTTCCATCGTATCTGAATTATTAACAATTATTTGATTATTCATAAATCTTCTCTCATCCTTTCCCAAACATCGTTTTCCAAGAAAATACTCATAGTATAGTAGTGAACAGGCCAAGTATAATCTTTCATATCTTCTAAATTAAAGTTAGTCATAACTTTAACTCGCATAGCTCAAAACCTTTTATATTAATAATGCCTTTGACCATTATATGAGTAACAAAAGGAAACCATAAAAACTTACCGCCATCAGCTTTGACACTTTTCCAATATTCAATCGTCTCTTGAGGAACTTGACTTAACTCTTGATAGCTATTTTCACTCAAATACTGAACTTCGCTCTCATCAATTCTAAAATCCCCCTTACCTCTGGAGACTTTTCTATCAAAAACAACGGCATCATATTTAGATACAATATCTTTCACATGAACTTTAAAGTAATAAAGACGAATTAATTTTAAATTTTCTTTATGCTTAATAAGCTCATTTACAATTATTTGTGGGTCAAGAGCTGAAAATTGAACTACATCATTCCATTTACAGTTTAATATTGGAATAGTTCCATCCATCAAATCTTCTCGACCAGTATATTTTTTAGCATGCCCCTTATAAAGGTCAGATTCCTTATCCATTGAGTTTAATGGAATTAACGAAGTTCCTTCAAATGGTTCTGGACGAAGATGATAGATATAACTCATTAATCCTTTTTCCTTACAATCCCATTACCCGCAATAACCTGACCAGACTTAGCTTCTTTATACGTCATAAAAATATTATCTTTAATTCCTAGTTCTTTACTTAAAGTGGATGCAGCAACTTCAAGTAGTTTTTCTACTTCCTCAGAAGTTCGGCCTTCAAAACAAGTTAATTCACATATAGGAGGATGAGTTTCTAAAGGTTGTTCACTTGCTTCATTTTCACCTTCAACATACCAGCCAGATTTTATCTCTTCCCATGTAGCCCAAACCTGATGTGGAGAGCAACCATAGGTTTCACTAATCGCTAGGATAGTCTTTTTAAGAGCTGGAGTAATTTTAGATGAATCTTTTTGAGGTAAAGCCCTCACATGTAATATAGGCATAACTAATCCTTAAAAATATAATTTATAACCATAATGAGTAGGATTAAGTCCTAGTTCACAATAAAATTCATTTGCTTCAATTCTTTCTTTGTTTGAAGTTAATTGAAAAATACCACAAGATGCTTCCTGAGCTGTTTGAATTGCATGCTTCATTAGTTTTCTACCTAAACCTTGGCCCCTGAGACTGGACTTAATTCTCACACTCTCTACTTGGGCCCTTTTCGTCCCTGCAAAACTTAAATGAGGAAGATACATCATTTGGTAACAACCTATAATTTCTTCATCTCTTTCCATTACAAAGACGTCAAAATACTCATTCGATAAAAGTTCTTCAAATACGGCTTTATATGATTCAGATGAACCTTCTCTTGTTTTTCCAAAGTCATCATCTGTCAGTAAATGAATCACTTCAGTTAAATCACCTGAACTAGCTTTTCTTATTTTTTCCATACTCTTCTCTTCCCATCTTTAAAAATTCCAAGATAATCAATTATTAGTCCAGATTATATCTTTCCTTCCATGTGGAGGGCATTTCTAGTTTTAATCCATAAATATAACGAACAAGTTGGCCATGATGCTGAACTTCATGCTCAAGTAAATCTAATAAAGTAGTGGATTCATTTTCACCTAAAGTATTAACCTCATTGAGATAGCTTTCAATATCTGAATAAGTTTTTTCTAGACTATCCATGACATCAACTTTAAATGCAGTTTTCTCCCAATCTAATGGACATTCAAAGCCACTCCACTTACCAGCCTTAGCTGCTTTAAGATAACTAGTTCTTGCGCCAATTACGCACCAAAGTTGTTGTCCAATTGTATTTGAAGGAAGATTTGAAAGTTTCTTAGATAAATTTGATTCATCCAGTTCTTTAACCAGTGAATGATACAGCTTCTGGCTTCTACCCAAACGATTCTTCAATTCTTTTAATATCATTTTTTAGTCCTATTAATTTTTCTCTTTAAATTCATTTTCTTTTTTGTATCTTTATCTAACTTTTCAGTTGCAGCAGAATAAGCAATAGAATTGATATTCAATAAGTTTTTATTAAAATATCTGAGAGTCCTTTGTGGATAAGCATTATATATTTCTCGTAAAGTCCATCCAATTCCTTTTTGGACGTAGTATTCCTTATCCCCTAGTAAAGGGTCAATAAAGCTCGTCAACTCCTCAAATGAGAGAACCTTTTTTCTTTTGCTTGTATATTCGAGTAAGCCAACAATCGATTGTCTTCTTTTCCAAGAACATTTAGCTTTATTCCACTTCCTGTAAGTAGGCAATATCCATTCAGGGTTATCTTCTAAAACTTGAGCATAAATTTTAGATAAGTCATCACTATGTTCCCAGCATGAACATCTATTAACCCAAGTCTTTAATTTATTAAATTCAGTTTTGGTTAGACTTCGATGCTGATAATAATATAGAGCTAGACTCATTGATTCAAAATAAGCACTTTCTTTCCAAAGCTTATCCCAAAAGACTAAAATCTCTTTACCCGTTGCCCCA
>JABJPQ010000155.1 GCA_018663815.1 Halobacteriovoraceae bacterium
GTTAATAAAATGATCAAATTTTTCATGATGTTTCCTTTGCAATATAAATTATTTGCTTCTTAGCATGATTTGCCGTCAAGTGCTTAGATATTTGTAGAGATGTATAACTTTTTGACTCTAGTCTGTAGTTATTACAATGATCAATGACCCACTACACAACTATGATGTAATATAACTTATTAAAAGAAATTAAATAAATGAGGAAATTATGAAACATCTAATCTTTAAAGTTACTGCAATTGTCTTCACAGTACTATCTTTAACATCAGTACAAGCAGATTCGGAGCAAAGAACAATTGCAATTAAAAATATACTGATCTCCTCAGAGTCACTCAATAAAGCTATTTTTTTAGTTCAAACAAGTGATATGAAGTTTAACCTTGAAGAGTGTGAGTTAAAAAACACTGCAACTTCAAACTGTAAATTACTAGCTGACAAATGGTTAAGCACTGATGAGTTTGCTGTTGAAAGGTTTCAAGATAACTTAAGATTTTTATTTGAAGGGAATCAAAAAAGATTTTTTGATGAATACACACAAAGAGGACAAGCAATTAATATCGTAGGTATCAACTTATTAATTTTTGGTAGCCTAATATCAAGACCAGCTTGGGGTTTAACTTGGGTTGCCCTAAATGTAATAATAGATAGCAACAGGGATACTTTAGCCCGAATTTTCCGTACTAAAAAGAACTTATCAATTCCTTATGATATGGCACATACAAGGCTTTGGCTGGTAGGAACATTATGTGTTTATGGATGCCCAGTAGCAATCTACTCATTTTATCATCGTAATACCCAATCTGATTATGAAATTGATCAAGCGAAACTAGATGAAGCATCTATTGAGTTACAAATTATTAATTCAGACCTTGAAGCCTTTGAAAACAGTGAAATTCTAGGAGATCTTTCTAGCATAACCTACCAAGCATTCAGAAAAAGTGCTATTAGTGCCATCGATTCAGTTATTGTTGAGATTCCAAATGAGCTTGGCGAAGAAATTGAAATTTATTAAAGATAGAAACATGTTTAGCTACAAAATAAGCTTAAAACTTAGCAAAACAATATTAACCACTTTATGTTTTATAATAAGTTTTACCACAATAGCTAATTCATCATTAAATAATATAGATTATGGAAGCTACAAATCATATGCTTCAAGTAAGAGCTATGGCCGAGATTTAAGTGAGTATAAAATTCAAGCTAAAGACCTTGTTCATAGCATCAAATACTTTAAAAATATTCAATTTGAATCAACTGAGTGCAACCGCTACCAATCTATCATGCTGTCTTTAACCAGCTCAGTAACTAAACTAGCACAAACTAATTCAAAAATAGACTTTACCAAAAAAAACTTTGGTGAAAGAGTTTCATGTCTCATATATGGTGAAAAAGATAACTGTGATGTTCTTCAATCTCAAAAATTTGCAGACTACTTAATTTCCAAAATACGTTTTAGAATAATTCTCAGATTACTTAGAGTGCAGACATACTTTTTTGAAAAAGGACTTAGCATTGGCGCTCTTAAACCAAATGCTGTACTTAGCACTTCCGGAGCACTAAAACATGCTTATAAATTATGTTTACCTCGCTATAGTACTGATGTTGTCACCATGTCGAAAGAACTCCTAGACCAATCAAGTAAGCTTTACCATAGTCTATTTCAAGTAGAAGGCTTAAAGACTCTAACAAGAGACTATAAAAGCTTAGTTGATATAAAACGTAGCTATGAAGCTCGTCGAGGTAATATTAAAGCTGCAACCTTGGCCGCGACAATTGCCGCTACAGAATATATCGCTTTTGCAGCAGCACTTAGATTTTCAGGGTTAATTCATGGAACATCTACTTTTAATAAATTTTTTAAAATAAGTACCTTTGAAGCCACTGCCTTTGGTGTTGCTCTAGGAACTTATGATCTTTTAAGTGGAAGTGAGAGTATGATTCTGAATTATTTCAAGCAGTTGGACATATTTCAAAGTGGTATCCAAGATTTTCTTGAAAATGATAGCCTAAAACACCAAGATATTAATGAGCTTTTAATGCTTCTCATGAGTGAGATAAAAGCGTCCAAAAAGATTTTAGAGCACAAAAAATTAAATCATTAAAAAAGTAAGTCTTGCAAAAAATCAGCAAGATAGTGTTAACAAGTTATACAGCAAAATTGTAATAATTACTGGCTACCTACAACCACATTATGAATAGGTATATATTACTAAGATAAATAATTGTTACGTTCAAAAAGGATTATATGAAAAATGTAAACTTAGCAGTAATACTAGTTCCACTTCTAAGCTTAAGCTACATAAGTAACTCTTACGGATCACCTATTGACCTTGAAAGCTCATTGGCTAAAATGGGAAGAATCGAAGCAAGTATTAAATCAAGCTATAAAAGTATAAATAAATCGTTAACAGCTAGGTCAATTCGTGTATTACGTGAACAGACATCAGAGTCAAGTCAAACACTCACATATGAGCACACCGATGACTCATATGAAGGAAGCGCAATTCGAGATGGAGCATTATCTTCAATTCCTGGGTTTTTGATTGGTGGCTTTTATGGTCTTGGACCATTCGGAGCTTTGGCAGCAGCCTTTATTGGTGGTGGTATAAGCCTTATGAATCCCAATGAACATCATGTGTCTACAAGTATTAACTACGAATCAAACTCTGAAAGTTGGGAGAATTTAAAATCGTCTTCTTATTATATGATTAACGTTATTGACCCGAAAGTTTTAACAAATCTAAAAACTGAAGTACAGTCAATTGAAGGTATACCTCAATGTAGTCATAACTACTTTAAGTTTCTAAGTGAACTTATTGATAATAATAAATACCTTACACCTAATGAGTACCAAAAGCTTGCCAAGAATATTCAAAATTTAAAAAGAGGATTACAGCAACTTGATATGCTTATTGCAAAAACACCAAGTGTTTTTATGATTAACAACACTCCTTTTTCCATAAGCTCAGACAAAGCAAGACTGCAAATTCTTATCGATACACATACAAAATGGGCACGAGGCCTTAAACTAAACATTAACCAAGTTCATCTAGAAAACCTTTCGTTTAAGAAAGTACATTGGAAAACGGTAAGACTAGATCAGCCATTAAGAGCAAGAATAGATTTGGAAGATAAATTTATGGAAACATTTAATGCAAATTGGGGCTATACTGAATCAACAGAAACTCAACCACGTGACTCTCGAATTCATAGGTTTCGTTTAATCTTTGCTTACGATGCACTTATGCATGATAGAATCATTCTTGAGAAAATTGCATTATTCTTTAGTGCACATGAGAACAACCAACTGCAAGACAATAATGGTCATAAAGTTGAAACACAATTCACCCTTGGAGATAGATACACTAATGCTACAAATTGGGATGATAATAAAAAAATATTTATTGATGTGGACGGTTCGAAAATTAATCAATGGGGCAAACTTACAAGGCTTGATTACCTTGGTTCTTCCGCGGCCCAGAAAGTAACAAGAGAATTTCATAGCGAAGTTGCACTTATTGCAAACTCTAACAAAAGTGTAATTTCTTTTAGAGATCAATTAAATAATATTACAGGTGTTATGCTTAACGCAAAAGCTTATTGCTCAACACCAGTGGAATTTGCTGATAAAAGTGGAGAATCGAAAACAGACTTTTTAATTAATCTATAAGATGATCCAGCCCTTATAGTCCTAAGAGCTTTTATAAACACATAAGAAGCGTACGCCTTAATGGCTCCGCGGCACCCCACAAAAGTTGATCCCCAACGCTAAAAGCATTAACAAAATCATCCCCCATACTCATATGCCGAACACGTCCAACTGGTATTTTTAATGTTCCGCTGGTACAAGCAGGTGTTAGCATATCCAAAGTTTTTTGTTTATCATTTTCAACCAGTTCTACCCAAGGATTTGACTCTCGAATCAATTCTTCTACCGTTTTAATAGCAACACTTTTATTTAATTTAATCGTGAAAGCTTGGGAATGACAACGGAGAGCTCCAACACGTACACAAGTTCCATCAATGGGAATAGTATTTTTTGATTGTAAAATTTTATTGGCCTCAACCTGAGCCTTCCATTCTTCTTTTGATTGGCCAGACTCCATTTTTGTATCAATCCACGGTAGTAATGATAGACCAAGTGCCCCACCGAATCGATCATTTGGGAAATTATCTTCTTGCATACTTGTATTCATTATTTTTTCTAAATCAAGTGCTCCAATGGCCGCATTATTTTGTTTGGATCGTAAAAATTTATCTCCAAAAAATTGCATTTGTTCTAACAGCTCCAACATACTTTTAGCCCCGGCTCCACTAGCCGCTTGATAAGTCATACTGCTTACCCATTCAATAAGGTTTTCTTTAAAAAGTCCCCCCAAGGCCATCAGCATTAAGGAGACGGTACAATTTCCACCTGCAAAGTCCTTCGTTCCACTATTAAGACCAGCTTCAATGGCCCCACGATTTATTGGATCTAAAACAATAATGGCATCCTCTTCCATTCTGAGTGCTGAGGCCGCATCAATCCATACTCCAGACCAACCACTTTTTCTCAACTTAGGATGTATGGCCTTGGTGTAATCACCACCCTGACAAGTAACTATGATATCCATTTCAGATAATTCATCAATTGAATCTGAATCAAGAATTTTACGATGGCCATTAGTGATTTCTGGAGCGTGTTCCCCATTCAATGAAGTTGAAAATAAAAAAGTCTCGAATTTACTAAAATCATTTTCAATTTTAAAGCGATCCATTAAAACTGAACCTACCATCCCACGCCAACCAACAACTCCAACTTTTTGCATCTTATCCTCTCCTAAATTAGACATATATAATCTAGTGTATTTACTTATCTGTAAACTTGAACTTTTAAATACCTGACTTTTTTCTTTTTGACTTTCCAAAGCATGCTCTTTCGCATTTAATAATACCTGATCCAGGAGAATTAAAGATGTCAGTAATAACCGTTTCAAAATTTGGTGGAAGCTCCATGAAAGATCACGAAGCAATGCTTCGATCAGCTAAGATTTCGCTTGAACAAAACTCGAAAGTAGTACTTGTGTCTGCGACATATGGCACCACTGATAAGTTACATACTCTTATTCACAAGGCCGAGACTTCCAAGTGGGATGAGTGTGAAAAAATTCTTTTTTCAATCCGTGAAAACCACTATGATATTTTGCAAAACTTAAAAAACGACCCCCAAATTAAAGAGAACGTAAAAGAGCTCATCAATAATTTGGAAACATTAACCCGTGGAATTTTTCTTATTGGGGAATGCTCTGATA
>JABJPQ010000265.1 GCA_018663815.1 Halobacteriovoraceae bacterium
GATACTAATATGATAAAAATCAGCTATTTACGTTTTAGTAATAACTCTGGCCAAAGAAAGTTTTGTTTAATAAATTATTGCGCGTAAGGTTTTAGACTCAGGATGTCCCATGAAATTTATTATTAGTATCATTATATTTGTCTCTACATCAGTCATGGCCAATAATATAAGTACGGGCCAGCAAATTTTTGAAAAAAGCTGTCAAAACTGTCATGGGGTTAATGCCAACAAACTTGCAACACCAGTTCTGCATGGTCAAATTGAAACCTATTTAGTTTCTCAACTGGAAAGCTTTAAAAGTGGATCTCGCATCGACCTATTAATGGGAAAAGTTATGAATGATGTTGCCAAAGAGTTAAGTCATGAAGAAATCAAAAGTGTCTCGGCCTACCTGGCCTCCCTAAATCCTTGTGACTATCCAGTAACGATTGAAACTCTTGGAGCAAATTTAACCAAAGGTAAACGAGCCGCTAGAAGTTGCAAAAGCTGTCATAAGAAAGAAGGTAATACTTTAAATGCCCCTATAATTAAAAGGCAAAAAACAGCATATCTGATTCATAGTTTAAATGCATTTGCAGCTAAAACTCGCAAAAATAGTTATATGCAAGGACAAGCCAAGCTTTTAGATCGAACCCATAATGTAGGAAATGTTGCTGCTTATATGAATGCTCAAGATTTTTGTGTAGTAAAATAAAACTAAATACCGTTTAACAAACTAAGCCTAAAAGGAATTTCTAGTTTATCGCCAATATAAAAGTTGGTTATAACTAAATTTTTCCAATGTAAAATTATATCTTTTTTAGCTCTAGAGTTATCCTTAAACAAAGAAAGATGATCAGCGACTCTCCGAGCAAAGCATTTATCATCACACTTATTTTTAATAAATTTGACCGCTATAGAAAACTCTTTTAAAAGTTCCTTACTTTGATAGTTAAACTTTAGGCTTTCATCATATATATACTGGTTATCCAGTGCAACTTGATCATCTGTTCTCTGATTAACTTCCCCCGTCTTTTGATCAATTGAAAAGCGACTATTATCAATTCGCTCTAAAAGATTTTCAAAGTAAATATAGTCTTGTTTAGAATATATTGGTGAAATTTTCTTTTGGCCATCACCGTAAGTAATCTCTTTGGCCCAAACTTTAAAGTCTTTAATACTCATATTGTTAAAGGTACCCAAAGACATCGCAAGCTCAACCTTTTTCTTTGCGGCTAAGAACACCTTCATGGGAAGATAAGGAACGGAATTATTGTTATTTACAGCAGCAATAAGTTTAAACCTCGGTATCATTTCAATAAATAAGCTCTTACCAAAATATTTATAAAGGTGAAAAATTCCCATTAAATCTGCAAAAATTTCACCTTGGTTCATTGCATAGTAGCTCTTATCATCATGTAAATTTGTATCAAAGCAGTGGCCCAATTCATGGGCGATAGTAAAAGATTGTTGTTGTTTAATACCAAACTGAATTGAAGAGACTAGATTCACACCCGTCATTCGTTGGAGATATTCATCTTGATTTAGTGTGTGCCGATTAACGACTAAGGGACAAATACGCTCAAAATTAGCACGCCAATCGCTCTCAATTTCCCTGCCAATATCAATAGGAGTACTTATAGCAGAACCTTTGAGCAAGAAGCGTTTAAGAGTAGTTAAGAGTTCTTTTTTATCTATAGGGTAGTCAGTTCCCAGTAAACGGTAACTCATTTTTTTATGCCATGGCATTTTATCTATAATTTGATTCAAGTTTTTTGTGAGATTTTTTGGGTTTTCGTTTAGTTTTAATGGTGTAAGCATTATTACCTTTAAGTTCGGCGAAATGTTTTTCACTTCATTTAAGTGAGATTCCAAAAACTCATCATATTGGGTTGTTGCTGATATTTTGTTACTGTACTGCTTAATAATATCCATTTTTTTCACAATACTTATTCCATCATAAATTGGATCTGCACCCATTAATGACTTTAGCTGTCTTTCTAAAATTTCTTGCCATCGATCCAAAGCATGCATTTTTTTAATTGATCTAGCATAATGAAGAGATAAAAGGCTTTCAATTTTATTCTTAAACATAATGACGGGGCTTTCCTGCATTTCGGTCACTCCAATAATATCTTTTACAAAACGATTGTACTTTTTAATAAGCGCAAGTGATTCATGATTAAACTTTTGCTCATTATTGGGAGTATATTTATTACCTTCCAAGATCTCTTGAGCGCTAGGAACAACAAAGCGTGCTTCATTAGAAATGATTTTTGTGGGGAAATTCTCAAGC
>JABJPQ010000345.1 GCA_018663815.1 Halobacteriovoraceae bacterium
ACAGCTGTGATTGGATTTTATAATGAGTAGTAGCTCCCCAGGGACAAGTAAAAAAATAGACTTCCTAGATATGGGAAGATACAAAATTGAGAAACTTCCTAAACGAGAAAAGTCGAGTTTTGAAACATGGATGGCCATGGCCGGTGGCCCGTTAGCCATCTTTTGTTTCATCTTTATATATAATTCAGACATCTCTTTTTTACAGAATATTGATCCTTCTCTCTTGGGAAAAACAGCTCTTGCTCGTTATAAACTTCTTGGAGCCGAAGCTTTTTCACAGTCAAATATTGCTCTGCTCGCAATTTTTGCAGCCGCTATTATTCTTTGGATTTCTGAAGCTGTTCCAAATTATTTAACATCACTTTATTTAATAATTGCGGTAGTTCTCACCGGCGTCACAACTGAGACAGATGCTTATCATCAACTCGGTCACAAAGTTATGTGGCTTAACATTCTCTCATTTGTAATGGCCAGTATGTTAGTTAAAACCCAAGTCGCAAAACGTTTTGCGCTGTGGTTTATTGTTAAGTTTGGAAAGAATGCAACAGGTATTTTTATAAGTTTTATTGTGATTAATTTAGTTTTGTCTGCTTTTATCTCTGCAACTACTGCTAAGGCTGCAATCCTACTACCAATTTTTATGGTGATAGCCGCTGTTTACGGCTCTACCGGAAGTAAAACCAGAAACAATTTTGGACGAAATCTCGTTTTGCAAAACCTTTACCAAATAAATATTTCTGCGGGTGCGTTTATAACGGGCTCCGGAGCAAATTTACTTGCAGGTTCAATGATTGCAGGTGCTATTGGAATGGGAGATGATTTTCCGTATCAACAGTGGATGAATGCAGCACTACCTTTGGCATTAATAAATATTTTAATCGCTTGGTTTATTGGTACAAAAGTCATTTTCAAAATTCCAAAAGCAGAAACTGTTCCTCAAATTGAAGGTGGAATGCTGCGATTACAAGAAGAGCTAGATAAGCTTGGAAAAATTAGCATTACAGAGATGAAGTCTGTTATTCTTTTTGTGGCAGTTCTTTTAATGTGGGTTACTGATACCTCCCATGGAATTAGTAAAACAGCGGTTGCCTTTTTAGGTGCTGTTATTGCTCTTACTCCAAGAATTGGAGTTGTTAAGTGGAATGATATAAATATTCCTTGGCATTTACTTTTATTCTCCGCTGGAGCTTACACGCTGGGAGCAGCTCTAAAAACAACTGATCTTGCTGCAATTTCAGTTAATGCTCTTTTCACAAGTATGGGATTTTCTAAAGAGACTCCTTTTTCAACCTTATATTTAATGTTAACTTTTGGTATGGTTTTTAGTGCTGTTGTATTTCAGTCTAAAACTATGCGTGCATTAGTTTTTGTCCCCATTGCAATTGGAGCGGCTCAAAATTTTGGTTACTCTATTTTAGCTCTGGCCTTACCAGTAGCTCTTTTAATTGAACATGTTTATGCCTTACCATTTAATAGTAAACCTGCCGCACTTCTTTATGTTACTGACCAGTATAGTTGGACAGATACTTTTAAGTTTGGGATGACCATGCTTGTTATCGGATGGATTTTAATCATCATCTGGGGCGAAACATGGATGCGCTTTTTAGGCATAACTCCCAATGGTGTTTTTTAGAGTATCCAAATTGACCTAGAACTCCACTAACACATCCTTTCACTACATTTCCATCATTTGAGAAACGCGAATGGTACCTTTCATTTTTAAAAATGGATCTTCCTTAGCTATTGCCAACGCAGCATCCATATCAGCTACAGATATGACAGCAAAACCATTCATGGCATTTGGGTTATGATCATCGATTACGTTATCAACTGATACAATCTTAGAACTCATTAGCGGTGTACCAGGATTAACAATTTTATCTCCCAGACTAGCTACCCACTCTTTCCACTTAGCCATATGGGCCATGCCCTCTTCTTTTGAACTCGGTCTTTCTCCACCATAATAAGCGATCATAAATTTTGCCATTTTTTCTCCGTTTGAAAACTATTTAGGTAAGTCTATAGGTAGAAATTTAAAAACTCTAGTCTGGCAGTTATTTTACTGCGACAGATATCATAATGAAAGGACCTTCATTCCTAAAGATATCTTAAGGATTCGGAAAATTTTAGGATAGTTGGAACCTGAGTTATTTTTTAAGTTCCTAAGATGCAATCCTTATATCAACATCTTTATTCTTTTGTAAATAGTTTAAATATACTTTTTCATCTCGA
>JABJPQ010000372.1 GCA_018663815.1 Halobacteriovoraceae bacterium
CCAAGAGCTCACATCGACGAGGAGGTTTGGCACCTCGATGTCGGCTCATCGCATCCTGGGGCTGGAGCAGGTCCCAAGGGTTAGACTGTTCGTCTATTAAAGCGGTACGCGAGCTGGGTTCAGAACGTCGTGAGACAGTTCGGTCTCTATCCTCCGTGGGCGTAAGAATTTTGAGAAGAGCTGACCTTAGTACGAGAGGACCGGGTTGGACGAACCTATGGTGTACCGGTTGTCACGCCAGTGGCATCGCCGGGTAGCTAAGTTCGGAAAGGATAACCACTGAAAGCATCTAAGTGGGAAGCCCCCTTCAAGATAAGAATTCTATTAAGAGTCGTTCTAGACTAGGACGTTGATAGGCAGGATGTGTAAGCACGGTAACGTGTTCAGCTGACCTGTACTAAATACTCGTTTTGCTTTATTTTAGAAGTTTTTTTATGGGATATGAATGTTTGGTATTATTTTTGGTAAACTTACCTATATAAGTTTACTATCTGGTTTTGTTTTGTGGTTGCGAAAGAGCAATGGTTAAGTTATAAGCTTAATTCTTAAATTGATTTTAAAGTTATCAGTTTGGGAGTGTCGATAGCGCAGGGGAAACACCTAGTTACATCTCGAACCTAGAAGTTAAGTCCTGTAGTGGCGAAAGTAGTGCTCGGGCGACTGAGTGTGAGAATAGCAAGATGCTCCCATTATATAAAAAAAGAGGGTCCTTTGGATCCTCTTTTTTTTTATTTTAAATTGGCATTGAAGCTATTCGTTAGAGCGAAAGCGTGAAGAAAAGCTGACTAAATGTCAGGTTTTTAGCTGTGGCCAAGATGCTCCCATTATATTTAAAAAAGCCCGGATTCGTCTGGGCTTTTTTTTTGCCTAAAAAGGAAAAGACTGGTCAAATGTTATATGGATAAAGAAGAATACTTATTAATTCCAAAACGAATGGCTTTTGTTTTTTTGTTTTATGTTGCAACAAGATTATTATTTTACTTTTTTAATCTAAGTTATTTTTCAAATATAATTTCGGTGGATTTATTTTTTTCATTTCTATATGGAACTCGCTTTGATTTATCTACCCTGCTTATTGCTAGTATTCCTTTTGTTCTTTTGTCTGTTATTCCATTTAGAAATAAAGCTTTTAACTTAATAATTAAATTATCATTTGTGATCATGCATTCATTATTTTTAGCGGTGAATATTATTGATGTAGAGTTTTTTAAGTTTAATGGAAAGAAGCTGACAGTAGATATTTTAAATATTGGTGCTGATATCTCTGCTCAAATAATACAATTGTGTTTTTATTACTGGTACTTAGTTTTTTTCTTTTTAATTACACTTGCTCTTTTATGGAACTTCTATCCAAGGGCCAAAAAGAGCATCTTTCTAGAGAAGAAAATCAATTTACTCTTTACTCCGTTTATTGGCATTCTCATTGTTAGCCTAACTTTTGTCGGTATTCGAGGTGGGCTGCAAATGAGAAGTATCAGCCCCAAAGAAGCCTTTATATTTAAAACTTACGAGCAGGGAAATCTGGCCATCAACTCTGCTTACACCCTCGTTCGATCCTTAGATAAGAAGGGGCTTGAAGTTAAAAAATATTTTTCTACTGATAAAAAAGCTACTGATTATATTTTATCCAAGCGAAGTTTCTCTAGGGGGTACACTGGAGTAAATGGTAAAAATATAGTTATCATCATTATTGAAAGCCTTGCGCAAGAGTATGTCGATGAGGGTTATGCACCGTTCTTCTCAAAGCTTAGTAAAAGTGGAATGTATTTTTCTAAAAACTTTGCCAATGGCCGAAGATCAATTGAGGTTCTTCCCTCCATTTTAGTGGGAATGCCTTCCATTATTGGAAAACCTATTTACCAGTCACAGTATCAGACAAATAAATTTATTGGACTTCCTCAGCTATTAAAAAATATTGGATATCATACTTCTTTTTTTCATGGAGGTAAGAAAGGGACCATGGATTTTGATGCTTATGTAAGCTCAGTTGGAGTTGATCACTATTTTGCTAAAGAGGATTACCCCGAACAGGCACACTATGATGGGAATTGGGGGATTTATGATCATCATTTTTTTAATTTTATGATTGATAATATCGACGCTTTTTCAAAACCATTTTTCAGTACTTTTTTTTCATTAAGTTCACATCAACCTTACTCAGTTCCGGGATCATTAAAGAATAACTTTCCTAAAGGGGAGCTTGAGATTCATCAAAGTATTGGCTACGCAGATTATAGTTTGAAACAGTTTTTTGATAAAATTAAAGATAAGGATTGGTACCAAGATACACTCTTTATTATAACTGCAGATCATACTCAAAAGAGCCATAGTTCAAAGTTTCGCAATACCCTGGGACAATATCGTGTCCCTTTACTTTTATTTAGCCCAAGTGAAGATCTCTCAAAGTTTAAATCGCGCAAAATCTCACAACATGTGGATGTTATGCCATCAGTACTAGATTTTTTAAATCTAGATAACTACCAGGGGTTATTATACGGTACAAGTGTTTTTGGGAAGGACTCAGGACGAATGATCAACTTTATTGGTGGGCAGTATTTGTATTTTAAAGATGGTGATTTATTGAAATCTCAAGGAGAGCAATATTCGTTGTTTCGGTATGATGATAAACTCGAGCTTGAAAGCTCTTTAGAAGATGAGAGTGTACTTACTGAATTAAAGAGTGAACTTAATGCTTATGTTCAGCTCACTTTTAATGGGCTGATTTTTAATTCTATCTATAATC
>JABJPQ010000162.1 GCA_018663815.1 Halobacteriovoraceae bacterium
AAAAGGACGGGCCGTACAGGCCCGAGGATATATTTTCTTAGATTCTTACATTTAATCCCGAACTCAGGTTAAGTAAGTATCTCGATGTTCAAATTGATGCAAAGGGTATTATTCACATACTCTATCAAGATGCTTTCAGAAAAAATAAATATGCAAGATCAATTGATAATGGTTTAAGTTTCGTTGAAAACGACAAAATAGCTATTAACGCAACAGAATTGATTCTATCTAACAATAATATCTACTTGAGAGCAGTAGACTCACTTTATCTATCAGAAAATAATGGTGCCAGCTTTGATTTCAATTACAACAATACAGATCATGCTTACCCAAAAGCTAGTAACAACTATATCTTTGTGAAGACCGACAAAGACGGCAAAGATAATGTCTTTATTTATGAAAGAGTTACTGGAAACTTAAATATTGTTTCTATGACAAGTACTTCGGGTAAGTTTTTAAATAAATACTTGCTTAAAAAGGATTCCCTATATAGTTTTCGAGTCGACTCAGATAACAGCTTAATGGTATTTTACAAGGATGAAATATTTCTAAAAAAAGACAGCTTTGAAAAATCATTACTCTTAGAAGGCAATTCTCGTTTGTTTGAACTAGACTCACAAAATAATCTATACTTTAGTTATAGTCGAGAAAATGCAGAAGGCATACTTGTGTTTCCAAAAAGTGTCTTTTCAGCTGAAAAAATCAATCACCCAATTAGTAATGAATTGGTATTTCCTCCTGCATTTATTGACCTTGATTTACCTAGGGACTTAAGCGGTAATAAACAACGATATAGAGAAGTATTTACCAATGCAAATTTAGGCATAAAAAAACTAACACCTTTTAATGGTATAATAGGATCAGCGAAAACAGTTGTTGTAACTTCTGACGAGGTTATGGTTGTAGGAACAAATAAAGGTGTTTGTACCTCCAAGGACCAAGGAGCCACTTTTAAATACCATCATTTTTCGATTGGTGACAGAATTACAAGAGCTCGAACAAATAAGTTAGCAATTGCACCAGATGGAAAAATTTTCTTAGCTGGTAGTGCAGGAATTTGGACATCTACAGATCAAGGGGAAACGTTTAAGCGAGGACCTCTAAGAGCATCAATTGCCTATGATGTTCTTACTCATTCTGACGGCAATGTGTATCTTTTAGCTGCAGGAAACTTTGGCTTTAAAGGCGGATTGTATGTTTCAAAAGACGGTGGAATTAGCTACTCAAATCAATACGTAGGTAGAGGTGAACGTTTATCAATAGGACCTAGTGGAAAAATGTATATATGGGCCGGAATAACTAATCCTGGTGGGTATAGAGTTTCAACTAATGCTGATTTCTCAACCTTCACAGAGGTTTCAAGTTCAGAAAATACTGGTTTAGGTCTTGGGTCTATCAAACACTTAACCGAAACTAAGAACGGAAATATTTTTCTGGCCCAAAGCAGAAATGTATTTTATGTTTCACAAGATGGTGGAAAAAACTTTGATAAAAACTATCTAGAAGATGCTGATGGTAATACCTTAGGTACCATCCTTGGTATGGAATCCAAGGGAAATTACGTTTACTTTAAAAGTGATGTAAGTACCTTTAGGAGTAACTTGGATGGATCTGATATTACGGAGGATAAAGATTATATTGTTGGTCTTAAGACATCAAAAAATATGAGCTATTATATTGATCCTGTAACAGGATCACTTATATCTAAAAATTTGTGATTTAAATAAATGAAGTGATTAAAAAGCAAACACCTTTAATTGGTATGCCTAATCTTACCAGAAAGAATACCTAAAGCTGTTTTGGCCATAACAGTGAATAACAATGCCCCAAAAGACCAAATACCCAAACAGACAAATATTTCATTCACAGAAGGTGTATACTCAACAATCGATCCAAGCGGAGAAGGAATGAAACCTGGAATAATTAAGCCCATTCCCTTTTCAATCCAAATACCAATAAAACCAACAAAGCACGTTGGTATAAGAATTTTTTTATTATCTCTAAACTTTGGAACCAAAAATACAACCGCAGTACCAACACTACAAAATACGGCCATCCACATATAAGGAACCAGCATATGATTACCGTGGAGACCAAAAAAGAGATATTCAGCCGAGGCAACATGGACACTATCGGTATAGAACTCTTTAAAAACTTCACAAAAAAGTAAGAATAAATTTAGGGGAAATGCAAATGTTGCGATTTTCTTTAACAAAGTAAAAACTTCTTCTTTAACTCTAAAATTTGGATACCATTTATTTATGGCAAAAAAAACGACCATTAAAAGAAGTGGTCCTGCAGCAAAGGCACTCACTAAAAATCTTGGTGCAAGTATCGCTGAGTTCCAAAAACCTCTTCCACCTAAACCGCTATACAAAAAAGCTGTTACAGTATGAATACTTACGGCCCAAAAGATTGAGATAAAAACAAACGGTAAATAATATTTTGTCGTTGGTTTTTGCCCCATATAGTACTTATAAAGTAAATAACCTGGAATGTGCATATTGAGTACTAAGTAACCATTGAGAACAATTACATCCCAAGCAAGAATGGATTGAGGAAAATTAAGACGTCCTAAAAAAGGAATGACATGCCAAAATCTGTCCGGTCGCCCCATATCTACCATGATAAATAACAAACACATAACAATGGCACAAAAAGCGAGAATCTCCCCAATTAAAACGACTTCTTTTACGGCCTTGTTTTTATAGACATAAGCTGGGATAACCAATAAAACGGCAGCGGCAGCAACCCCAACTAAAAAGGTAAAATTTGCAATGTATGCTCCCCAACTAACTTCATCTGTAAGGTTAGTTACAACTAGCCCTTGATCAAGCTGTTGAATATAACTTACTAAACCAGCAAAAGTAATGAATAGTAGTATTCCAATCCACTTGAAGTATATTTTACTTCCTTTAA
>JABJPQ010000159.1 GCA_018663815.1 Halobacteriovoraceae bacterium
AACCCAGAACTAAGTTTTTCTTTTGTAGCTCATGATATGTTTCATTAATTGACTCAGGCACAATACCTGCGGCAAGTTGCTTTCTTAATTCGCCTTCTTGTCCAATCAAATCGATTAATGTATCCCATTTTTTTTCTTTAATATTGCTATAGGCTTCAAAACTTATTTGCGCTATCTCGGATAAACCTTTTCTTATCTTGGGAACCTTATCAAAAAAACCTTTGTAGACATCCCAATTATTAATACCTGAGTTTCTAGAAATCCCAGAGTAGACAAGAGTTATATGATCCTCTAAAAAAAATTTTAAATCTTTTGAAAAGAGTTGTTCATACTCAATTTCACCTGGAGCACCCCGTAAGCACAATACTCCACCTAACATGGCCGGATAATAATCTTGATAACCAGGAACTCCTTGGTTTAAGATCCTTCCCTCAATTCCTTTAACTTTTTGCACGGCCTCATGAGTAATAATTTCTTTATTTTGTAACTTGGATAAAGCTTTAAAAAGAGTCATCCCCATGGCCGAAGATCCACCTAAACCAGATCCTGCAGGAGCTCCTGAGCTTAATTCGACTTCAAGCCCACTTGATATTCCAAACAAAGAAATAATCTGTAAAACAAAGCTCATCTCCTTAAAGGTATCAGAGTAGTACAGATTATGATCTGTTAAATCATTTTTGTGAAATGAATAATTCTTATCATAGTCTAAAGACTTAATCACAATTGTATCAGAATCTGTTGTTTGAAGCAGAACTTTTGCTTTTAGCGAAGTTGCCACATTAAGCGTGACAACATTTGGTAAAATTAGATTAATTGGCTCTAAATCGAGTGTTCCACCTACAAGGTCAACTCTCACACTACCCTCGCTAGTTACCTGCATTTAGGACACCAACGTAAGGAAGCTCACGGTACCTTCCGGCGTAGTCAAGACCATAACCAATAACAAATTTATCTTCAATTTCAAAACCTAAATAATCAATGGGCATCTTGTGCACATTTCGATCAGGTTTAAAAAGAAGTGAAGCCAGCTTGAGCGATTTAGGCTTACGTAGCTCCATTATTTCAAATAATGATTTTATCGTTAAGCCCGTATCAACGATATCCTCTACCATCAAAACATTTTTTCCTGCAATAGAACCAGTCAAATCTAACTTAAGCTCAATACTTCCTGAGGAAGTTGTTCCATCACCGTAAGACGACACTTGAATAAACTCTAAATTGATGGGTAGTTCAATTTTTTTTATTAAATCAGAACAAAACATAAAGGCACCTTTAAGTACACATACAACAACAAGCTCCTGACCAGCGAAATCATCACTAATCGCTTTTGCTAATGCATCGATTCGTAATGCAATCTCTTCTTCTGAAATTAATACATCGGGTGAAAAATTTTCCATCGTTCCTTCCTTTTATAAATATAGAATACTTTGAAGATATAAGAATGTCTAAAACATACACTGCTTATTTAGTTAATTAAACTGGTAGATTCTTGTGACTGTTCGGCATGTGGAGGAAGTTCATTTTCTTTTGGCTCATAGAAGTAATGTGCTCTACACCTTGCTTCATACGAATCAGTTTCGCCGAGTAAAACATCATCTTCGCAATCCGAAAGCCTTTGACTTCTAGAGGCAGGAGCACCACAGACAGTACAAATTGCTTGAATTTTTTGAACACTATCGGCCATGGCCAATAGCATTGGCATTGGGCCAAAGGGAACTCCCCTAAAATCAAGATCGAGCCCAGCACAAATAACTCTATAACCGCGGTCTGCCAATTTTTTAACCACATTAATTATCTCCAGGTCAAAAAACTGAACTTCATCTATGGCTATGATTCGTGTCGTATCTTTGAGTTTGGATAAAATTTCTAAAGCGCTTTCAACGGGCTCACTATGAATTGATTGGCGAGAATGACTAACAACCTTTGTTTCGTCGTAACGAACATCAATAGATGGTTTAAAAATCTGAACTCTTTGTTTAGCAATTTGAGCTCTTTTAACTCTTCTAATTAGCTCTTCTGTTTTACCTGAAAACATTGGGCCACAAACAACTTCAATCCCGCCATGACCGTGTAGAAAACTAGACATTTTATCTCCTCAAAACTTTGTGAGGTATAATTTCAAATTTTTTTATATCTGACAAGAAAAGTAAGATTTGATTGGCCAACTGTGAGATACACCTTGTAAAAAATACCTCACTATCAGAGTAACAATAACTTGCACAAGAAGAAGAAGAAGAAGAAGAAGAAGAAGAAGA
>JABJPQ010000158.1 GCA_018663815.1 Halobacteriovoraceae bacterium
ATGTTCCTCTTTTTCTTTTAAGTCTCCCAACAGTTTCTTTTGGTATCCAGAAGTATCATTTTTAATTGTTCCAGCTAATGCCGTTGTCGACCATGTTGAGTTATGTTGAACGAATAATGGCTCTGGAGAAACACCCAGCACACCAACACCATCTTTCCATTTTCCATATAATGAGCCATTTAACTCCATCAGTTTTTTAGCCTGGGAAATGGGGTGAATACTATTGCTAAAGGAATACTCAGATTTTGTAGCGGCCACTAACTTTTTAAGCCCACTCACAGAGTGAATTAATTTAATGATATTCTCTACATCACTTAAATACTGCTCATCATTCGAGCGTATTAGTTGAATTTTACAGCTTTGAAGGAAGTAATGACCAATCCAGTCTAAAAATTCTTGTACTTCACAAGCAACAAGCCTAGCGGGGATAAAAGGTACTGGGTCTTGAGCGTAAAAAGGATTATTAAAAAACCGAGCTCCAGCTAAATCATCATTAGATCCAACCCCCAGCCACAGCTGTTCAGTACCCGGCTTTTGAATAATAAAGCCTTGCTTTTGGAATTGATCACAATCAAGCTGTGAAAGATTTATAACCTTAACTTCGCTCATAAGGAAAAAACAATAACTTATGGACTACAAATATTCAATATTTGTTGATAAACCAAGTCAAATCTACTAGGATGAGCGCCATGTTAATTACTGATGACTTTCTTAAGCACAACTCTCAATTTGCCCTCATCGCTGGTCCTTGTTCCCTAGAATCCGAAGAACAACTTGGTCAATTTATAGACCAAAGTAGTGGCATTGAAACCGTTAGAGCTGGTTTATTTAAAATGCGGACAAACCCTAAGTCATTTCAAGGGCTTGGAGCAGATGGTGTGCAAATCATCTCAAAGCTTAAAGAACAGTCAAATTTTGAATTTATAACTGAAGTTACTGACCCTAGACAACTTGAACTCATTGACCCCATTGTTGATATTTATCAAGTTGGAAGTCGTAATATGTATAATTACGAATTACTACGAGAGCTTAATAGACTTGGGAAACCCGTTCTTTTCAAACGAGCTTTTAGTGCAACAGTTTCTGAGTGGATAAATGCTTGTGGTTACATGCCTGACCTAGGTGAAGAAAAAATTATTTTATGCGAACGTGGAATTAGAACTTTTGAACCATCAACTCGTAACACATTAGATATAAATTCGGTTATATACATTAAACAAAATTATAATTTTAAAGTTGTAGTTGATCCATCTCATGCTTGTGGAAACGTTGATATGATTAAACAACTTTGTTTTGTCTCCATGGCCGCAGGAGCAGATGGCTTACTTATTGAGTCTCACCCTAATCCAGCGGAAGCACTTTCAGATAAAGACCAACAAATAACTCCCACTCATTTAAACCAAATACGAAGCGAGCTTATAAAGTTAGCGCCATTTTTTGATAAACAAATTATTTAGGACACGAATGCCAAATGCACAGACAATAAAATCAATGTTTAACAATATTTCTGTTCATTATGACTTATTAAATGACATTTTATCGCTTGGTATTCATCGTCTTTGGAAAAAGGCACTCGTAAAAGAAATGACCAAAAACTCTCCTCAAAAAATTCTAGACTGTGCAACTGGCACTGGGGATATTGCCATAATGATGAAACATCACGGCCCTAACTCTCAAATTCTAGGTACCGATTTTTCAGCAAATATGCTTTCCGTTGCAAAAAAGAAAACAAATGAAATAACTTGGGAAGTTCAAGACGTCATGAACCTTCCCTATGCTGATGATCAATTTGATTGTAGCTCAATCTCATATGGAATCAGAAACGTAGAAGATTATCACTTAGCCTTAAAAGAGATGGCCAGAGTGACAAGTACAAAAATTTGCATCTTAGAATTTGGTCAACCCCAAAACCCATTGTTTAAGTTTGTTTACTTTACGGTAATGAAAGGTTTAATGCCCATTATTGGCAAATTATTTAATAAACAACAAGCTTATAAATATCTCATTGAATCAAGCATGAACTTTCCTTCCCAACAAGAATTTTGTGATGTTATAAAAGCAAGTACTGGCTTCGATAAAGTAACCTACCAACCATTCTTTGGTGGGGTCACTTATCTTTATATTGCGAGCAATAATTAATGTATGACTTGAAACTAGATGAATTTTATTTTAATGACTCAGCCATGACTCAAGAGTTAAAGTCTATTGACCTTTCCAGCCTAAAAAATGGCAAAAACATTCGCGCTAAACTTTTGGCCATTACGGGAGAAATTTTTGATATTAGTCTGGATGACTGCAAAAAACTTGGTCGCGTCGTAGAAATGGTTCATAACGCAACTTTAACTCATGATGATGTCATTGATAATTCGAATACCAGAAGAAATGCTCCTTCTGTGCCAGCTTTAATCAATAATAAAAAAAGCGTTCTGGTTGGCGATTATATGCTTGCAAAAGCCTTGCATGAACTCAGTGACTTTCAAAATCCAACTTTAACCCAAGAGCTTACCTTAACTCTTAAAGAACTGGTTGAGGGGGAATGGATACAATATGAAAATACTAATCCATACGAAATAACAACCAGCCTATATGAAACATTGGCCATAAAAAAAACAGGTTCTCTATTTCGTTGGTGCTTTTTAGCTCCTATTATTCATTCTGATCCAAAATCTAAGCATTATGAATTACTAAAGGAATTTGGAGAAAAGCTTGGAATTATCTTTCAAATGACTGACGATATAATTGATTTTAATCCTGAAAGTAAAAAAACTTTTGGGCTAGATTTTAGAAATAATAATATTAATTTTGTTATGCATTTTATTGGTAGGGATTACCCTGAGCTGAGGGTTCAGTTTCTCAGATGCGACAGCTTTAGTGATTTAACAAAAACGGAACAAGCATATTTTGAAAGTGCCATTGTTCAAGCTAAAGCCGTAGTTCAAAACTACTTAACGGCCTGCCACTCTATTCTTAATACTCTTGAGACAAGCATAGCATCAGATAAAATGGCTAAGCTCGATGAATTTAGAAACTTGCTTAAAATCATAACCCAAAGAGTTTCTTAGCGAGAGTGCCCTTCAATTAAACCAGGGTATCCAACTCCAAGACTTTTTTTATACCTAACGTTTCGTCCTTTCCTTCCCATGTACTTTTTGTAAAGTTCTATTACTGCTTCATTTGATTGAGTATTAAAAACAAACTTAGTATCTTTTGAAAGTTCAATTCTACGATACTCTTTGTAAGCTTTTATTCCTCTTAAAGTCTGTCCAATAGAGTTTTTGGCCATACCGTAATCTGCAGCATCATCAGTAGATGAAGATGATAGTTTTATAAAAAACCAACTCTCACTTAGAGTTTCATCACGACTATTTCTTTTACATACGACATGTCTTTTCTCAGAAGTCACTAATACCTTTTTATCATCTTTATGAGCTTTATTATAAACTTGGCTCCACCAACTCTCAGTTCCTCTCTTCGGCAAAACAGCTAATACCTCTCTAGGACTAATCATAATACATTTTTTTATGCGAGCTTCAAATTGAGCATTTACACTACTAGCAATAAAAGAAAGCCCATCTTGATTTATTATTCTTTTTTGGTTTGAAGCAATTTCTGCATTTTGCTTCATCCCGTAAACATCTGTTCTTTGCCCAGCATCTAAACTTAGCATAGCTATGGCCTTAGGTGTTTTAACGGTCGGTAATTGAAATCCAAACTCAAGCCCACCATGAGCACTCCAACCCCAAAAATTTGTTTCTCTTATTCCATTAATTTCTGAATGCATAACACCTTTACTCTTAAAGTATGCTTCTGAGCGATCGAGTTTATTGGAATGCTCAATAACTGTTTGGCGACCTGTCTCATCCCGCAGTTTTGCTGGCTGAGTTAATATTTTTTCTATAAAACGTAGTTCATTAACTGCAATATGTGATTTTGGATCTTTAAAACAACGTTTATAATCTACACCAATATAATCCTTGGAAAGCCCCTTTATTCTAGCTGAAAGAATATTAGTTCGAGTCCGAGGAGAATAAAATGACTTACATAACTCTCGTAGGAATTCAGTAGTTGAATCAACATTTACAATAAATTTCTCTAGGTCTCGCTCTGAGACCTTAAGCTTGAACTTATCAATAAAATTTCTTTCTGATCTATGAAACTTAAAATCAACTTGTTTATTCTCAAGTCTAATTAACTTATGATTAAAAACAGGAACTTTCTCTCTAATATTGTTACTCAAAAGATCAGTTTTAAACTGGATGAATGGGTTCTCTATCTCACTATCAGGTTGTAACTTGTCTGTAATTTTATCTATATTTTTTACTACTTTCGCAATAATATCATTGTTTTTAGCCAATAGCCTTTCGTTTTTATCAGATTTTATACTTGTATCATAAATCGAAGTTACTTCTTGTTGACCTCTAAAAATTTCAATTTGCCCTATAAACTGCGCGGGTTTTAACATTGATCCTTCCTTCATAGAACGTAATTGCAAGACAGCAATGTTTTTATATGAAAGAGCCAGTCTTTCATCAAACAGATGAGGCAAATCCACATCAACAAACATCTCTCCTACTTCAGAGCTTATGTTCTTACGGTGTACTGCTGTGATAACCTCAAAATCTTCTAAGTCAATGGGTCCTGTAAGGCTTTGAGTTAATGGTCGAAGCGGAGTCAATATAAGAAAATTTAATTCATATTTTCCAGTCATTAATTTATCAGGAGCAACTTGTCCTCCTTGATACTGATGATTGACTAATACTTTAGGAGATAGACTTAATCGAACAACTCTATTACCCAAAAGCTCTAACCTTTTATTTACTTTGTACAGTGTGTTTTCATTGTTCCCTTGAAATTTAAAATTAAATTTATCAATATAAATTTCAGGTTGATTCTCTTTGGGTAGTTTAGGTTTAGTTCTATCTTTAGAATCAAGCAAAAATTGGGTACTACCTAACCTAGGATTAATATAAACAATTCGTTGTTGCTTAAGACCTAAAAAGGGTTTTTTGGTACCTTTCATGTTTAGCTGATATTCTCTATAATCATACTCAAAATTTTCACCATATTCTATGGTTACCTCGATAATCAGCTCACCACTTCCATTTTTATTTGAAGTGTCTCGCACTTTGGAGTAAACGACTTTACCAGTTTTAAGATCCACCAGCTCAATCTCGAATTGTGAGTTAATACCGTCGTAAACAAGTGTATCAACTAAGTCAATTTCTATTTCTGCAGTGACAAAACGATCAGACTCATCTCGTACAAAATTGCCCGAAACTTCACCCGGAACTTCAAGCGAACTATTTACTTCAATTTTTTCAATCAAAAAACCATGCGTACTGACGACACCTTTCTTTCTTCTTTTAAATTCGTTTGAATTAATTCTCATTTTACTAAGACTAGTAGACATACTATTTAGCTTTCCAGAAGTTCCTTTAATTAGAGATTCAATCGAGATAAACCCTTCATAACTACCAAGTTCAAAAGGAGCATCGACGGCTTTAGTGCTTATAACAAGTTCTATTATAGCTTGAGATCCAATTAAATCATGAATATCAAAGTTTAAAAATGAAACCAGCCTTCCTTCACTATCAAGCCTTTCCTCTGATGTTGCACTGGCAAGTTCAATTCTTCGATTTGACCCCTTCTCTCTTTGAAAAAGAACAAAATCTGTTGAGAATAACCCATCAGTTAAAATAGTTGGATTCTTTTTACCGTCAATTTTTCTATGAGTAACACCAACATTTGTATTTACTTGTAAGGATAATCGGGTTTTGTCCTTTTCAAACTCTACCTCTGTTACTGTGATATCGTGGTTTCCAAGCTCAAGATTATTTTTTAATGAATTAATTTTTACATCAGTACCTATTGATTGTGTTTTAAGAGCTGATCCATAGTCAAGATCAACTAGTTCTTTAGTCCATGGGTTCAGGGCAAGCTTAAACTCCTTCCTACCTTTATGAATTGTTTTTCCTTTAACACTTCCATTTAGCTTATAAAAAACTTCGTCTGCTATATAATCAAACTCAAAACGCTCCTGCCACTTAATACAGCCATCGATATTAGAGGGACTACTTTGCGTATTGAGATCTGATTCAATACTAAAGTCTTCGCCTACAATATCTTGCAAAAAGACTCTGTCTTTTACACAAACCATTAGATCAACAATTGCTGAGTTTTTTAATTCCGGCCACATATCATTGGTTGAGTATGTATTAAAAGAAACAAGCCTTACTTCTCCCAATTCAAATGTAGAGTTCTCTGTCGAAGAGCTAGTATCATCAACATCACTTGAACAAGCAATAAGCATTGAAATACTGGCCATAATTAGAAAATTCTTAAATCCACCCATAAAAAGAAAGTCTCCGTTAATTTAAAATTATAAATTCACCGTATTAAGTTGCAAAAACAATGCCGCAATGCGCACATTCTAGTAATTTAACTTTTATATAAAATCAAATAGATAGCTGCAATAATTAAACAAATTTTACCTAAAAGCTGCTTCCCCAGTGGCTCGTGGTGTCATTTCGCCTGTACAAAAGTTAACCAGTGTCAAAAAGTCTAACAGTACACATAAATAAAATTTACTTAATACATTGGTTGTTTCGACAACTAGCTAATCAGGCAAAAGTATAAAAATCATGAATAACACTGTGGCAATAAACTATAATAATCCATAAATAATTTTTGAATTAAGTGATTGGTTACCACAAACTATTTGGTTTTTCGTTATACGCAATTAATAAGAAAACCAAACGGGAACAAAGTTTAAAGGGTTGAAATCTATTTCCTCTAAGTATATTACCTCATCATTATGTTCATACTTAATTTCAGGGTCATAGATCTTTTGGCACACCAAATTTAGACGTAATTCTCCACCACTTATAAGAGCTTTACTAGAAACTCTTCTCTCATCATAAAGAACTGGTAATTCTCTTTCGACATTATCAATAGGTTGAGTATAGTTATTGGTTGCTTGATCTAGTCTAAAAACTACTACTCTTAGCCAGTTTCTTGTCTTTGACACATTACTTAGATTATATTGAACACCTTTGGAATGATCTTTAAGTCTTATATGATATTTAAAATCTTCAATATTTATAGATCCAAAATAATTTTGACCATTTTTAGTTTCTAAAAAAGTGAATTCTTTTGCAATCTCTTCCTCAATATTATCTTTAGTTTGTTCAACTGTAACCTCACAATAGTATGGAGACTCGACTGAGTTAGCATAAGTATTCAAGCTCATAGTAATTAAAGATAAACTCAATATAAGTTGTCTTGCTTTCATTAATTCTCCAAATTGATTTTAGTACAGTGACTTTACTGCAATATAAAAGCCAACTCTGTTAATAGTATCAACTTAGCTTTAGGAATAAAGTGAATGCAAACGACCACTGAGATTGACTAAAAATAAATCAGTGTCTACTTAATAGACAAAATCAATCGAACCCAGACTTAACAATTAAAGTTCTTCTCACCATTTTCATCAATAATATATTTTGCTTTAGGTCGAGTAGAGCGCTGTTGATTTTTTCTATAACCTTGTCCACCACCATTACGAGCTCCACCACTTGATCGAGCACCACCACCAGAACGAGGGCCACGGCCAGAACGAGGCCCACCACCAGAGCGAGATCCACCACCAGAGCGAGATCCACGGCCAGAACCAGGTTCATCTTCAGCACGTAAACTATTTCCAGGATTTTGCTTACGATTTCTATCATGTTTATAAGCGGGTTTTTTACGAGTATCTTTTTGAACTGTATTTTCTTCCTTACTTAAATCTCTAGTGTGTCCATAGTATCGTCTGTACCGAC
This sequence comes from Halobacteriovoraceae bacterium, assembly GCA_018663815.1. GTDB lineage: Bacteria > Bdellovibrionota > Bacteriovoracia > Bacteriovoracales > Bacteriovoracaceae. Next base: position 7,821 of record JABJPQ010000158.1, read on the forward strand.
GATTCATAACTGAATCACTTTGACCAGTCATTCTAAAATCATCAAGGATCTCATTTTTATCAGCACAATTTGAGCAAAGCCATTCTGCATCTAAGCGTGAATTATTATGCTTAAATCTTTCAACGTCAGGCTGAGTTGTTTCACAAGCTTCACAAAAGCTTCGACGCTCTTGGTGCTTCTCTGTTTTTGTTTTTTCTCTAGCTGATTTTTGCTTTCGCTCATTTTCAGTTTTAGTAGAGTGAATTCCAACCTTATGCATAGCATCTTTTAAAGACATATAGTTCTCCAACAAGTGTCAATTAGGGACCGATTATATAACAGGATCACAGTTTTTCAAGTCAAACTATTGCGGATTTTTAGCAAAAGCTTCACGCAAACACGCTCTAACTGGATTTAAATCTTTAGAACACTTACTTAATTTTTTAGGTTCCTTTGGTTTATAACTTAATTGCATGGTAGGACCACCATATGCATTAATTGTAGGAGTAAGAGTGAACGCACCGTCCTTGTCCTCTTTAAGAACATCCTTAGTAACAAAATGCCCGATAATAGCACCAAAAAGCACATCACTGGCCCAATGCCTATCATCATAAATCCTAGACAGACCAGCAATCGTACTCGCTGAGTAGGCTATGATAGGAATCACTTTACTATGCTCTTTTGTTTGTTCCGCTACAAAAGTTCCAATCGCAAACGCCATCGTTGTATGCCCAGATGGAAATGAACTATCAGCAAGGCTTCGATTCCAATCGCTAGAGTCACCTGTATCGTTGGGTCTGACTCTTCGTGCAGCTACTTTTATAATATTCGTTGCTAAACCAGAGTATACAAATGCTTTCATTGCTAAGAATGAAGTTGATTGAATTTTTTGATTACCTAAGACTTTGCCAACGGCATAGCTAGACCCTGCAATGATAATAGCGGCTGTACCTGATCCAAACTGTTCTCCCCAGTCCGATAGTTTTTGAAGTTTTGGTGTTTGATTGTCCTGAGAGAAGTACTTTATATTTTCATCATTTTGAAATACATAGGCAGCTCCACCAATCGCAATAGCATTTTTGACTTGCTCAGCAGGGATAAGAAAGGGTTTCTTATCATCAAACAACATGTAAAAAGCTTCTTCAATTCCAACATTCTCAACTGTAAAAATATTTTCTGCCGCATGGTTTGGATCTTCGACTAAATCTAATAAATATCTTCCTTCTTCATCTAGTTCTAATTCAATAAAGTCCAACTCACTAAAGCTAGTAACAGGAAGTAACTCCTCATGCACAGACTCTGAAGCATATGATTGTGTAAAAAAAATGAAAGTCATAATTATATACTTAAACATGTTAAATCCTCTATATTTTCAACAAAATAACACACTGCGCGCAACAAGCAATATGCAAAGTAGAATTTTCATACCTAAAGTCTCTTTATTACATGAAATCCATACTTAGTTCTTACCCCGCCTGAAACTTCTCCTTGTTTTAAATGATATAGAGCTTTTTCAAATTCCGCAGACATACTACCACTACTAAAACGTCCCAGATGACCTCCTGTTTGTGCCGTATCACACTCAGAATACTGCTTAGCTAGAAACTCAAAACTAACACCTTGATCTAGTTGTTCTAAAATATAACTAACGTCATCTTCATCCTCTAATAATATATGTTGAGCACGATAACGAGTTGTCATTTTAAGTATTTACCTTTTGATTGCAAACTTTCCCTAATTTCCATCCAAATCTGATAGTACTTCCATGCCGGTGGATCAGTTGTTTTAGTATGATGGTCCGCCACCAAAGTTAGCTTACCAGTTGCAAGAAGCACTTTTTTTACGGCCATATTTTGGTGCAACTTTGCTTCCATGGCCTTGCGAATAAGTTGATAGTGTGGCCCTTTTATAGATGTGCGATATGGCATCTTTACTTTCTCGAAGCTGACCCAGTCAATTTTTAATTCTCGCATAATCTGACTGGCCTCATCTCCTGCTTTTTTTGCTGTAAAACCAACCATGCTCTCAACTTCACCACGCTGGTAACTCCACTTATTTGAATAGGATCGAGGGTCTTTAATAAGCTCAGGATATTTCATGGCCTGCCAAAATCCTTCCATACTTTGATACCTTTTTCCCTTAAATTGAAAAGGTGTATGAGCAAAGTTTGATAATAATCCAAGTTGGTTTCTTTTGCTGAGAACAACCTGGTCCTTACTCACAGACGCTGGAGACACTTCCCACCAATGTAATTGATCTTTAGGTACTTCTTGCCACCATTGGGGTGGATAATTAGTTTTTTTTACATGAGAACATGCTATCGTGAAAAATAAGAGTATAAGTAACTTCACCCAATTATTGTAGCAACTGAAATGAATAAAGAGCAATATTTAAAGCAAAAAAAACAATATAAAAAGCAGCAAAATGATCCCCGTACTGTTTGTAAAAAATGCTTACGCCCAAGTCCGGCTTGCTTTTGTGCCCACCTGAGTCCTTTTAAAACAGAAACGAAGTTTTGTTTTCTCATGCATCCACTTGAAGCAAAACCTTCTCAAATTGGTACGGGACGAATGTCGCATATCGCTTTAATAAATTCACATCTCATCATTGATACTGATTTTGATCAAAACCAAGAGTTTTTAAAACTACTCAAGCTTCAAGAATATAACCCTTATCTACTTTACCCAGGAGATAAATCTCTTAAGATAGATGATGAAACCTCTCCTGCAATTCCCTCAAACAAAAAATTATTAATTTTTATTCTCGATGGCACCTGGCCATGTGCTAAAAAAATGATGAAAAAAACGACCAAGCTACATCAGCTACCTAAAATAAGTTTCTCAACCCAACTTGAATCTCAGTTTTCGATTAAACACCAACCTGCAAAATATTGTCTTTCTACCATCGAATCGGTTCACTATTTATTAGGTGCCCTTGAGAAACATGAAATAGAAAAAATTGCCCCAAAACAAAAAGCATCACTCTTAAACGCCTTAAATGAAAATGTTTTATTTCATCAAAGGTGCGCTGCTGATCCAAATAATAATTCTTATGCTAGAGAAACTTTTCCTTATAAAGAGAAAAAACAAAGAGTTGCTTCCAAAAAATGGGAAACGAGAAGTATTTGTTATCGCGATGAAACTTCTTGAATAATGACAAACGGATTAGTTGTTCGATGGTTTAGTAACCACTTCTCTGAGAGACAACTATACCCACCTTGTCCCCAACCTTGTCCCCAGCTATTGGCCACGATAAAACAAACACTACCCTCATTTAAAATTCGAGGAAGTTTTAAATAGCCTATTAAAGCCACAGCATGTCCTTGTGCATGTCCATCAAGCTTTCCACCAATATTAGATTCGCTTTGCAGGATCAAACCTTTATTATCATAAAAATTAGGAGACAAAGTTATACTTGCTACCACTGGTTTATTTTGCTTTAAAGAAACTAAAGCCTCATCTAATGTTGCCTGATAGATAAATTTTTTAATTTTTGTTATTCCACTCTTACAAGTTTGGGTTAAAGGAAGTTGAGTTTCATTCGCTTCTAATGAGTACTCATTATAAGTACAATTTTTTTCAGTTGGAATATCATAAGAGTTTGAATCTTTACTAAATGTTAGGCCATTACCAACCCATGAGCCTTTTTTAGAACATTTAGATTTTTGACAATTTGGTTTACTGGCCCAATAAAAATATTGCTCACTTAGATTTTTATAGTTATTTTTTTGAGAGAGAAGAATTTCAATTGCCTTAACTCCTGCAAAGGAGCTACACGTTGGGCGATATTTTTGATCTCTTATTTCAGGCAGCAAAGCTGAGTTAACGAGAAACGATTCCTTCTCTAGCTTAACTTCAACTTTCTTATTAAGCTCGCTTTTACTGACAGGTAAGATTACCGGTATATCGGCGAGGGTATCTTTGTAATTATCTTTAACTTTATTAAAAGCAAGCTTATTTTTATAAAGTTCTGCTAGCTTTTTCTTATGCTTCGTTTTCCAAAGCTTATGTTCTTGAATAACTTTACGTCGAATATTATCAATTTCCATTTTAACTTGAACTTGCCATAGGTGATCTTGTTTTTGATCCTCAGATAATTGCAAGTTTTCTTTGGCGTTGATTTCTGCTGCTTTCATTTTTTTTAAAACAGCTTTATTTTCTTTAATTTGAAGTTTTACTAAATCTTTACCTTTTTTAACCTTACTTGGATCATGCCCATGCATCAGAGCAATCCTTTCTCGATTTCTTTGCTTAATCCGCTCTAAGACTAACTTTCCACGACGCCCTTGATTAATTGAGGCATCTGATTTTTTCGATTTAATAGTAGGACGTAAATCTTTGGTTCTTTTATAAAGCTCTTCGTAAATCGTATTAATGATAATTTCTGAATAATCATTTTGCTGTTGTAAGCTCAAGCGATCCTGAGCTAGTGCCGTTAACGTAAAGATTGAAAAAATTATCGCGATTACCTTCACCATCTAAAACATATCTGCTGGTGTTGATCCATTTCCTTCGATCGTGCCAGGAAATGATCCCTCAACATTTTCTAAAAGAAACTTAGCCGCATCCTCATCTGATAATTTTGCTCCTAATAAGTGTGACCAGCTTTTGATTAAAACATCTTCAGGGGTTGAGTAAGCAATATTATCCATCAACAAAGATTTCTCAGCACTATCTCTAAGGGCTTCTCTAAAAAATCGATAACTGTCCGTTCCTCTTAATACTTTGAGTAATTTTCTCTCAGTTACACC
>JABJPQ010000547.1 GCA_018663815.1 Halobacteriovoraceae bacterium
GAAGCTATCTGATCATTAAGTACTTTCATTTCTACAGCTGAAAAGGTTTTAGCTGATTGATCAATCTCCATATACGGAATAAAGCTACTGCCCCCCTCGTTAATATTTGCTTTAACTTTGAACATAAGTTCGGCATCAAAGTCTTGCGCCCAAGGCATATAAATATGTAGTAATTTATTGACCTTAAAAAGAGGGTTTCTACTAAAACTGTATAGGTTGGAACTACGCTCAAAAACCTGAGAATTTTTCCAATCAAATAACATGCTTACTCCTAAAAAAAGGTTTAACTGATTGATTTTATCACCTAAACATTTTTTCATCAATCCCAATGATTATTGGCGCTCTGCTTGAGATAAAAAAAGGTGCCTACTTACTGGTGCACTAATTTACGACAGAAATTGTTAGCAACACCTTTAGGATTAAATCCAAGTAAGTGTTCAAGCTCTATGGCCCTTACATCAGCCTTACTCTCTGGAAAGTAAAGTACAAATAGACAAGCAGCGTAGCTTTCAGCAAACCACTCACTGGGCTTTAACAATGCATACAAGGATGGAATATTATTATTAAATAAAAAGCTCAATTCGTGTTCTATAACTCCATCCTTAATATTCGTTTTAAAATGAGAGCTATGAAGCTGCGCTTTTCTTTTTTTCTCATTTTTAATTGATAGGATTTTATTAACATCAGCAAGATAAAGTCGATTATCGTCATTCCACTGCTGGTAAGTTTTTTGACGAAATTTTAAATTATACTTAGATGTATGAATTATTTTATTTAAGACTCTTGCTTGCTTAAGATATTTTCCTGTATAGGCTTTTTCTTGCCAGCTCCATCCTGATTTTTTTGCCATGGATTCAAAGTCGTAGTCTAGTGAATGAGCAAGCTCATGAGTTAAAGAATGGATAACAAGCGGAATGACATAAGCTTCAATATACTTAACAAATGCTACCCCACGAAATCTTTTTTGAAACTGACGTTGGATATACTGATTTAACTTTTCAGGGTAATACTCTAAAGATTGGGTTTGTCTTATATATGAAAAAAACACATTTTCACCATAAGAGAAACTCGGTTTCGCAGCGACGAGAAACTTCACGTGTTTAAATGATCTCTTTTTTAAAAGGTTTAAAAAAATCTCTAAAACTAATAGCTCATGCCGACTTCCTTTTAGCTCAAGTAGTGAAACCTTTTGTTTAAGCTCACTTTTAATTTTTAAAGTTGATCCTTTTGAGTAATAACTATTATCAACCTCTGAGTCTGGCCCTAAAAAACCAACCTCGGTGCTTCCGACCGAAGGATCGATTAAGTTATCAATACCGTCATTATCCCAATCGGGATCTTCTGCACTTAAAACAATCCCTGTATCACTCGCTGAAACTGTAAAATCTCTAATACCATCTTTATCAAAGTCACTTAATAATATATCAAAGTTAAACTGTCCTTTGCTTAATTTAATAAGCTCAACCTTTTCTTTATCTGTCATAATATTTTTAGCTATTAATTTATTTTTCACGGGAAAGTTTAAAATATTAAATTTGGCAGGGACCTGAAAGTATGTCAGCCCTACCTTACGAGCTTCCAACAATATTTCTTTCATAGCATAAAGAAGTTTTTGCTCATCATTTGCATAACCTTTTGGGGTAATAACATTGTATTTGACATTCTTTATATGAAATCTTTGTTCTAGGTTTTTTATGTGTAATCCACCTATGATAATTACTGGTTTTTGATCCTTATATTTCAGAGCAAGATCCACAAAACTTTGGTTTCTCTTTTTTATCAATTCTTCAAAACGGTCTAAGGCCAAAATGGCTTTTTCCAGTGAAAACTTAATAGGATCTTGAATTTTTTCTTTTGGAAACAATGAAACAAGCTGTTGTTTGTATTTTTTAAACTTTGCTAGATCTGTATTTTTAGATTCTACTAGCCTTTGATAGAAACCAGTAAAGCCCCTGACATCAGATATGGCCTTAAGATTCTCATCAATTAAAAGATTATTGTCCCCACATAGAACCCTTATTTTTGGAAATTTAACTTTTAGTTTTAAAGGAACTGGGGCCATAATTTCATCAAATTTTTTATCATTTACTAATTTCTTCAAGTTTTTAAATGACCATCCGTTATAAACAAGAGAAAAATTTTCATCCAACTCTCCTTCACATCCTTCAGCAATAATAACCTTCGTCTCCTTTGACTCGATATCTTTTTTTAATTTTTGATAAATATCAAATTGATTCTCATACTGTTGAATATTTTTAGAATTTGCGATATCAGTGGTTACTGCGTCAGGAGAAAGGTGCCATTGCTTCACAATTGTAATACTACCCTTATCTTTTTCACACGATAACAATATCAATAATAGAAAAAAAACTCTCATTACTTATCCTTACAAAACTTTGAAATATATAAATTATGATCACCTTGATATTTCGATTTTAATTTTTCTAAGCGACATTCATGCATATCTACCGGGTCTTCACTATTCCATTTTTTAAACATCTTTTTATTCTTACTTGATATAATACCGCGCTTTGGATATTTATTATCCATATAAAAATATATTCGCGCAACATCTCCTCTCCTATTTGCAGGGGGTGATACCTTTCTTCCCCTTAATTTTAGTCCTCCATCACAAAGTTCGAACTTCTCCCCTACAATGACATTAAAGGAATAGTTTGATCTTACGGCATTAATAGAGCCAACACTTGGTACGAGATTGTGGAGATTACCCTCCATTTCCTTAAATAACTTATTTTTTTTACGTGCACATTTACGAGCACTTTTCATTTTAGGGCAATAAGTTTTATGTTGTCTCCATTCGACAAAAGATTGCCCAAAGGCATGTGCAGGAACTACATGTTCCCACTCAAGACGTGCTTTTCTTTTTAGGTACTTCTTTGTTTTAATATGGCACGTTTTAAGCTTGATTGACTTCTTTTGATATTTGCAAGAACAATAGAAGGTCTCGCCTTTATGCCCATACACCTTTTCTTTTAAGATCGATTTTGCTGGTCTAAAAGCAATTAACTTATTTGCTTCACCCTTTATCGTAAGTGAAGCCAGCGTAGGACAAGAAAATATTAACATTCCCCCCAAGAGCATAAGTCGTTGAAAATACTTATAAAATATAATGACTAAACTATTAACGGCCATAGGAAATTTTACACTAAGTACTGAGAATTTATCAAATAAATGGCACTATTATCTTATGTTAAAAACAAAAGTATCAACTATTCTCCTTTTTCTGGCTATAAGTCTCACTGCTGCTGCGAATGAGTTTAAGTTTAATTATAAAAATTTAAATACGCTAACAGCTGTTATTTGTCATAAAGCCAAAAATACTTTGTCCCAACAAAAAGGAGCTCAGGTTGTCAGCTCTTTTAGTATTAATAAAGTCAAACATAGCGATCAAAAAGATGATGCGACCTTTGAGATAAGTGGTACATGTAATGCTGTCATTGCCAAAAATAGATCAGTACTTTCGTATGGCCAAGAAATTCAACTTACAATTAACTTAAATAAGCTAAACCAGTCAAAAGGAATGTTAGGGATCAGCCCAATCACACTTCAGTTTTTTAAAGGAATTCCAACTCAAGTAATTATCGAAGATCTTTTACTTAGCCAACAACTAAGTCTCACTCTTAATAGTTCGCGTTGGGCTAAAAGCAATTCTCTATTTAGCTTAAATCCCGAAAACTATATTCAAATAAAATCTAGCAGCCGTATTATTGCCTCTGAGGTAGAGTCAAATCTAGAATTTTTAAATAATTCAACTTTTTATAATATTTGGAGCTATGAATCTTTTGGCTGCTCAGGAAAAGAAAAAATATCAAGTTCTCAGTGTGAAAAACTTACGACTTTAATCTAATAAAAAGCCCTCCGCAGAGGGCTTACAATTCTACTTGTCGTCTCTATTCATTCTAAAGTGGGGTTCATCCTTATCTGTAAGGTGAGGAGTACCTAACTGACCTTCTTGATGAGCAATAAGAACACAAACAGCTGCATCCCCAGTAACATTTACTGTTGTCCTAAGCATATCTAGAATTCGGTCAACACCCAAAATAAGTGCAATTCCTGCACTTGGAACACCAATTGCTTCTAAAACAATCAATAGCATAATTATTCCGGCCCCTGGAATTGCAACCGTTCCTACTGAAGCTAATACCGCCGTAAAAATAATTGTAAGTTGATCCCCAAAAGTTAAGTCGATCCCTGTTGCTTGAGCAATAAAGACAGCCGCAACAGCTTGGTAAAGAGCTGTTCCATCCATATTAATTGTTGACCCTAATGGAAGAACAAATGAGCTAACCTCTTCATCGACTCCTAGGTTTTTCTCACACCTTTCCATTGTTACCGGAAGTGTCGCTCCACTTGAACTAGTCGAAAATGCAACTAACTGAGCAGGAGCAATTCCTTTAAAGAAAGTCGATAACTTCATCGGCGTAAAAAACTTGATCAGAATAGGAAAGGTCACACCTGCATGAAGAAGCAAGGCTAAGATAACAACAAAGCAATAAAACCCTAACGCTGAGATAAGATCAATTATCTGTCCAATATCATTGCCAGCGACAGAGACTATCGTATTGGAGAGCAAGGAAAAAACGCCAAAAGGCGCCAGCATCATGGCCATATCCACGACCTTTAACACGACTTCATTAGCATTATCTAGTATACTGATCAGTTGATCTGACTTACTATTTTCAATTTGAATGAGTGCAATTCCAAACAATATTGCGACAATTACAACTTGTAACATATTGCGGTTATTAGCTGAAGCTTGAATCATATTTGAAGGAACCATATCGATAATTGGCTGTAAGGGTCCCCGACTCTGAGCTTTCTTAGCATTACTTGTTTTAGACTCAACCGATGCCTGATAACTCTTTTTAAGTTTATTAGTCAGCTCACTAGGAATTGAATTTCCTGGTTTAAATAAATTTACAGACAATAGCCCAATTGTTACAGCAATGGCCGTCGTACTTAAATAAATAGCAATCGTTTTCCCACCCATACGAGATAATTTTTTAACATCAGAGAGCGAGGCGACCCCAACAATAAGAGAGGTTAAAACTAGTGGAACAGCAATAAGCTTAAGCATATTAATAAATATCTTCCCCCATGGTGAAATCCAATCGAGTGTAAATTCTTGCCAACCCATCATGACAGCAACAATCCCCCACACAAGTCCTAGAACCATTCCAATAATAATTTTCCAATGGAGTTTTTGATACCACTTCATAAATTAAACCTCGCGATACTTTGTTAAAATATTATTAACAAAGACATATTTTTTAGTATTTATTATATATTTATTATATATTTATTAGTATAAATTTTAACAATAAAAACAAAAGATACAATATGAAATCTCTTGAATTAAATCCACACGTTCTTCAGTTAAAGGAAAGTTCCACTTTAGCCATTAATGAAAAGTCTAAAGCTCTCAGAGAGCAAAGAAAGACTATCTATCATTGGGGATTTGGTCAGTCTCCATTTCCCATTGCAAAACCAATTCAAAATGCTCTGGTGAGGCATGCTCATCACAAAGAATACCTTCCAACTCAAGGACTACTCCAATTACGTTCAACTATAACCGAGTTCTACCGTCGTGAACTTGACCTTGAATTTAGTACTGATCAAGTTTTTATTGGGCCAGGCAGTAAAGAACTCATCTTTCAACTGTTATACTTATTGCAAGGCCATGTTATTATTCCTGCACCAAGCTGGGTTAGTTATGAACCTCAAATAAATATTAAAGGACATAAAACATCCATCCTAATCACCAAGCCAAGTAATAATTACAAAATGACTCCTGAGCAATTAGATGAGTTTTGTAAAACTTTTTCTGCAAATCAAAAAACATTAATTCTAAACTCTCCGTCAAATCCCTCTGGCCAGTACTACACTGACGTTGAACTTGAAAGCCTAGCTCCAGTACTAACAAAGCATAATATCATTGTTATCTCTGATGAAATTTATGGACAAGTCAACTTTAAGCTCAATCAAAGTCCAAGCCTAGCAAAGTACTATCCTGAAAGAACGATCATTACAGGAGGACTGTCCAAAGCTCACTCTGCTGGGGGTTACCGTCTTGGGTACATGCTCATTCCAACTACGCTTAGTGATATTTTGAATCCGATGAAGGCCATGATAAGTGAAACCTTTAGTGCGGTGGCCTCCCCAATTCAGTACGCTGCCATTAAAGCATGGGACTTCACCAAAGAAGTTGAGGATGAAGTTCGGCTTTGTACTCAGATTCACAAAGCTTGTGGAGAATATGTCTATAAGTTCCTAATCAAGCTTAACATACAAACTCCTCCTCCCTGTGGTGCATTCTACCTTTTTATTTCTTTTGATTACTACCGGAGTAAACTTGAAAACTTAAACATTCTTAATAGTCCTGATCTTTGTAACTACATCTTAGATAAGTTTCAAATAGCACTACTACCAGGTGATGATTTTTATTATCCAGCCGAGAGCCTAACTGCCAGACTTGCTTTTGTGGACTATGATGGTGAAAAGGTGTTAGCCGCAGCAAAGAACACGCCCCATATTAATGAAGACTTTGTAGAAC
>JABJPQ010000373.1 GCA_018663815.1 Halobacteriovoraceae bacterium
CGATGTTGAAAAATAGCGTTTTTTATTAACCTTAATTCTTTTTTTTACCGGAAGCTTTAAATAACTTTGATTTTCTTTTTCACGGTACAGTCGTGCTTTCTCTAGATTTAGCTCGGCCCGACGTAAAACAAGATCTGGATCTAAGTTTCCACCTTGCCTGGCAAGCCTTTTCACTTCATCTAATTCTTCGTCGATAATATTTAAAATTTGAGTACGTCTTTTTTCAATATCAATTTTTGCTAACGATTGAAAACTTACAAGAAAAATACTGGCTATTAAAAAATACTTCATTAACACTCCGACCTTAAGGCAAAAACATAATCACCTAACTCATCAGCCCAAAATTCACCATTAAAATTCCAAAAATATTGTTTTTCATTTCTTTGGATATATTTAATATCACCACGTTCTCGATTTGATTCATCTAAAGAGTAAAGTTTTGCTTTTCTTTGCGCTAGTACCTCTAATTTAATATAACTCATCCCTTCAAAAGCACGATAAAGTTTAGCATAATAAGAAACAAGTCTCGCGCGAGTATGAGCTCCCAAGATTTTCTTTTGGCTACTAATTGACTCTTGAGTATTCCTAACCATACGCCTTTTAAACTTACTACTCTCTTTCGCTCGGATGCGATTAAGCTCATCAGCCGCTTTCGAAAATTGCCTTTTTAAGTCCTTAAACGTTTCTTCCTTTTCTATCCCTTTTAGAAGTGTCGTCATTAACTTCGTTCGCCCTGCTCCTAAACGCTCAAATGAAATTAACAAATCGTAATAAACAGAGTAGCGCGTCTTATTTCTTTTTAAAAATGTTCTCAAAGCTCTAGTGCTTTTCAGATAGTCTTTATAAAAGTCATTGCTAATTTTTTTTGCATCTTGATATAAGCATAGTTTTAGGTAACTCAGGGCCGTTAAGACATCCACTTCAGGATTAAAAAAGCTTTCAAAAACTGGAGACTTATAACTCACAAGCTTTCCAAGGCTTCGATTGTAATTGCCTAAATAATAACTATTCCATGCTTCTTCAAACAGTATTTCAGGCCAAACAGGCGATGACTTTGGAATATCAAGGTATAATAGATCTGAAGTTGTATATTTCTTAGCTGCAAACATTGTACGCGCTTTTCCTGCAATACAAGAATCTCTATTTAATTTATTTCTTCTGGTATTTTTACCGGATAAAAATTTCTTTCGGCTGGATTTTTTACAAATATTAAAAGAAGTCATTGCTTTGTTAAAATGGCCTTGGATAGAATAGATTGTTGCTTCCATATTTTTTGCAAATGGATAAATAACATGCCAGCTTGGAATCTTGTTTAAATACAAAAGAGCTTTATTATAATTGCTATCACGCATATATTTCTTAGCAATAACATACCGGATGTTATTTGATTTTGATCGAATTAAATATTTATACGGTAGTGTTTCAAATTGCTTAACACCAACAGCTGTAATGAGTTTTGATAGTGCAGCTTCCATCTGCGAATCTAGGTTTCTTGTTTCGCTAATTAAATATTCTTTCATAAGAGGTAAGGCTGAAAAATAGTACCCACCAGCAATTAATTCTTTAATAATTCCTTTTTTCTGAGTTGAATGGCTTCGTTGCTCAAAAATACTTCTCGCACCATTCCACGAAGAAAAGCTTGTTAGTGGTGCTAAAAGAATAAAAATTAGAACTAGTTTTGAGAACATCCTGTTCACCTTTATTTAAAATGTATAATTCATACCAATATTAAAATTATAATAATTACTCCATCTCTTTTCTGTATCTGTTGCTCCATTCACAGCAGAATCAGCATTTACATGAGTCGCGCGAAAGTCTACCCGAGAACTCCAGCTGGGAGAAATATAAAAACGCAGAGCTGTCATCCACACAAAACCAGAGAGCGTTTCTTCAACTAAAACATCATGATCAGGATCGGCTTTAGCCTTGAATTCATTTCTATTATCCAAAGTGGAAACATTCGAGACACCCAAACCAAACATCCAATCATAGTAAAATATTTTATTAAAAGTATTTATTTTGGAATAGAATGGAGACCACACCAACATTGTACTCATCGCTGAATCTATTTTCCTATAAAAGGGTACCGAGCCTTGTGCATTAACTGAATCACTGGTTTTATTTTCGCTGCCTTGGGCCTTGGTGTAGGAAAATTCAATTCCCCAATCTTCACTGAAAAAATATCCGGCCATAAAATTTGCTTCATTGCTATCAATAAACGCTCCTGAAACCGATCGCCCTACCGTCCCACCTAGATAGAGACTCCCCTTCTTTCTAAATTTTCTATTTTGTAAAACATAAACTTCTTTATCTTTATCCAGCCACGAAAAATCGTAAAGTGATGATTCAGAGGCAAATGCTAATGATGACACTAAAACAAAGATAGCGGACAA
>JABJPQ010000330.1 GCA_018663815.1 Halobacteriovoraceae bacterium
AAAATAATGCACAAAGGGTATAATCTATTACTCTGTTTATTTATGGTGGGATGTGGTTTAGCTACAACCCGCCCTAAACAGGATATGAGTTATGCCCAAGCTGCCTTTCTAGCGGCCAAAGAAGCAAAGGCAGAAGTACACGCCCCTCAGGATTATCGAAAAGCAGAAATTTACTATCTAAAAGCAAAGTCAAACTACAAAAGAAAGTACTTTAATAAAGCAAAACAGTACTCCATTTTAAGTAAAAAATTTTCCGAACGAGCTGAATATGAAGCCATTAAAAAAGTTACCATGGAAAATAACTAACCTACTTAATTTTTTTTTAACTCCTCATTATATATCTCGATTGTAACACTATAAAATATTATGTTAATATTTGTTATTAACAAGGCTATAACTATGACAAAAAAATTATTATTCTCTGTGCTCACTCTTACTATTCTTTCTTCGTGCTTTAAAACTGCGGAAGAAATTCATAGAGAAAAACTAATCGATCAACAATTGAGTCAATCTTCTAAAATCATTGCTGATCTAACGGGACAAGTTAGTGATTTGAAAAGTCGTCAAGCGCAAACTTCAGGTCAAATTGAGGAATATGACCATCAAATTAAAACAACGTCTGAGCAACAATCGACTTCATTTACTAAGTCTATGATTCAACTCCAAGAGCAAATGAAACTTCTGGCACAAGAAAATTTAGAAATAAAAGAAGAACTTAAACGGCAAAAATCTTACCTAGAAAAAGTTAATCAAGCTCTCTCCCAAATTGGTGGAGCTTCAAAAAAATCATCCAAGTCTCTTTTACAACAAGCTCACAAAGCATTTGAAAAAAACAAACAAAAAGAAGCGGCGAGATTATATAATCTCGTACTTAAAAAACAAAAGATTAATAATTCTAAAAAAAATCATGTCTTTTACAATTTAGGTTTACTTAAATATTGGAATAAAAAGTACGATGACGCTCTCGTTTATTTTAGTAAAATCTATACAAAATATCCTAAAAGCTCATTTGCTCCCAACGCACTCTTACATATCGCCCGCTCTTTCAATAAAAAGAAAATGAACGATGAAGCAGTTGCTACTTACCAGGAACTTATCGATAATTATCCAAAATCATCCCAAGCGGTCAAAGCAAAAAAAGAGATCAAATGATTAAACTAACTCTTGTTCTATTCCTTTTTAGTTGTTCCCAGTTTGTTCAAATGACAGATGACCAGTATTTTGAACAAATCAACTCCAAAGGGGCCGACCATGTCAGTATTATTTTCTCTCATAATATTAATGGAGAAACTCACCCTTGTGGTTGTAGAAAATTTCCACTTGGGGGATTGCCGCAAATAAATGGTGTGATCAAACACCAACAATCATTAGCACCCACATTGTATGTTGACACAGGAGATACTTTTTTTGAAACAACAATTGTTCCTAAAGAAATTAAAGAGTCAAGTTCCTACAAGGCTAATGAAATTGCGAAAGCGATGGATCTTCTTGATCTAAAATTATTTACACCTGGGGATCAAGATTTTGCTCTAGGTGAAGATTTTTTAGTTAAACTTTCTCAAAAACATCATTTTAAATTTCTTATTTCAAACTCCTCACAAATGATGAGGATTAAACACCAAAAACTCGTCCGTATTGATGCTGATGGAGTGAGCCTCTTTTTTATAGGCGTATTAGAGCCTAGCCTTTTAAAGTCACAATATAGGAATTTATTTACTTCACCAAAAATGGCCATTAAAAATCAAATAGAAACAATTAACAAACAATTTTCTCATCTAAAAAACAAAAGAATTATCCTACTCTCCCATAGTGGAATGAAATTCGATGAGTCAGTAGCTCAAAGTTTTCCTAGTATTAATTGGATCATTGGAGCTCATACCCAATCATACCTAACTGAAGCAAACGAGGTAAATCAAACAAAAATAGTACAAGTTCTCTCTCGCAACCACCACCTAGGCCAGATTAAACTAGGCTTAAGTGCCAAAGCGAAAAACTCTTATCAGCTCATTGAAATCAAAGATCATACTAAAGATCTTATTAAAAATAATAAGTTTGTCCCGTGGCTAAATACATATAAATCAAACCTAGATAAAATTCACCTCTCAGAACAAAATATGTCTGCTCCAGCCAATGAGGGTCAAAAGCTTCCCACTTATATTTCTTGCTCGGACTGTCACACCAAACAAGTTGAGTTCTGGCAATCCACAGCACACTCTTTAGCATTATTAACTCTTAAAAAAGATAATTCTTTGCATAACCCTCAGTGCATTAAGTGCCATAGTCTTGGTTTTAAAGAGAAAGGTGGTTTTAGTAAAACCGATAAGTATATTCACACTTCTGACAAAAATTTCACACTTAAGAGCTACTGGGATGATTTTAATAAAACAATCAAAGTTCCAAAGTCAGTTCGTAAACTAAGCCCTAAACAAAGAAAAACTATTTCACAAAAATGGCTACAACTCGATACAAATAAGACAGTTCTCGCAAATCATGGAAATGTACAGTGTCTTAATTGCCATAATCAAAATGCAGAACACCCTTTTGGGGATGAAGTAAGACTATCCTCCAAGAATTATCAAACAAAGTGTCTTAATTGCCATACAACTAATCAATCTCCAGCCTGGTATAACAAAGATACAAAAGGTATTGCCACAACAGTTAATGAAAAGTATTTTTCTAAAAAATTAAAAGAAGTGAGCTGTCCAAAAATTGAAAACAAATAGAATTATTCTCGGTATTGAAACAAGTTGTGACGACACATCTGTGGCCATAATTAAAGAGACTGATAAAAAAGTAATAATCCTTTCTCACTTAAAATATACCCAAGATCAGGAATTAAAAAAATGGGGTGGCGTTGTTCCTGAAATTGCGGCAAGAAATCATCTTCTTAAAATAACCCCACTGCTTAAACAATCTTTTGCCCAAGCTAAGCTTGAGGCGAGTCAGATTGACCTCATCGCCGTAACAACCACTCCAGGATTGTTAGGTCCTTTGTTAACTGGTCTAAATGCGGCTAAAAGCCTTTCGCTTTTACACAAAACTCCCATTCTACCTGTCAATCATCTCTATGCACATGTTCAGGCCATTCATC
>JABJPQ010000151.1 GCA_018663815.1 Halobacteriovoraceae bacterium
CTCTTCCTATCATCATTATTGGTGGGATTTATACTGGTCTAATAACACCAACAGAAGCAGCTGCAATATCTGCGTTCTATGTCGTTATTATTGAGTGCTTCTGGTATAAAGACCTTAGTCTTTCTAAGGATATTCCCAATGTGATTAAAGAGAGTATGAGCTTGGTCGGTGCTATTTTACTCATTCTTTGCTGTGCTCTTGGCTTAACGAACTACCTTGTGGATGAGGAAATTCCGTTGAGACTCCTCGATTTTATCAGAGAATTTGTTACTAATAAATATGTTTTTCTTTTACTTTTAAATATATTCTTACTGGGTGTTGGTGCAATGATGGATATTTTTAGTGCCATCATAGTCGTGGTACCGCTTATTCTGCCTATCGCAGAAGAGTTTGGGATTGATCCTATTCACTTGGCCATCATCTTTTTAACAAACTTAGAAATTGGTTATATTACCCCGCCGGTAGGGATTAATTTATTTATTAGTAGCTTTCGCTTCGATAAGTCGGTTTTAACTCTTTATAAGGTTGTTATTCCCTATCTAATATTACTTTTAATTGCGCTTGTTTTAATAACTTATATTCCTTGGTTGACACTGGTATGGTTTTAAAGAAAAATATATTGTTGGGGATACTTCTCGTTTGTACCTATGTTGCAGCTGGTGACTATGAGTATGGTGAGTCTGACTTTCGGCATTACTATGGTTCGAATAATCCCGTCATTGAGTTCAATCATAAAAATCGAAGCCTTTACTTTGTTGATGATTATCAAAAAGAACTTTATGTGAACTCCCTTATTCAAAATGAGCTTTTTAGCTTGGGAACTTTTTTTGAGAGTGAGTTCTCAACAGGTATTCATTGTCCACAAAATCAACTGGCTAAGTCACATGCTTATTATAGGTATTTGAACAGAGTTCTCATTACTAGCTATTTATTTGAAGCTATTCGAAAATATGAATATACTTCAAGAAAGATGGGCCATAATAATTCATGTCTTGTTGACTGGAAAAAGAAATTTAGCAAGTGTCAGCCTAAGTCAAAACGCATGAAGTCTTTTGTGAAAAATATCTTACTCACGGTAAAGGATGTTAAACAAATTGTAGTTCCCTTTGAGCATTCGAAACGATCTGAACAAAATGAGTGGTTTGAGAAATTTAAACTTAAAAACTATAGTACTCTAACTCAGTATCGGCTAGATCAATATTGTTTAAATAATAACTGCATGAGTATAAATCCGAAAAATTTAAATAAGTCATTAAGCTTAATATGTAATGAGGATCTACGCTTACTTCAAGATGTTTGCTCTGAAGAAGATCAATTATTTGGAACATCTTATGTGCCAGAAAGCTATGAATTATTATCTAACGCAAGTGCAATTCGAGCCGTTTTATCAGATGCATATAACAAGGGATGTTTGAAGAGATTTATTTATGTTAATCGTAAAAGAGAGCGTAAGCATACAGCTCTTCAGACAATTTTTACATATCTTTACTCTGATTATAAATCACTCGATCAAAGTGAAAATAAAGGGCAATTGTTTAACCTAGGAGCACTAGAAGAGTTTTTTGATAAAGGCTTAGTAAATGTATTTCAGGATAAAAAAACAGCTCAGTCTAAAAAGATATCCCTTTCTAATAAATTATTACCAAAGCCTAAGTTTACAGCAATTGAGCTCCCTAAAATTCCAAAATCAAAAAGGATTAAACGTAAAATTAAAAAGGTTGCTAAACCTAAGTTCGTTAATAAGCCAAAAACAAGTTCATTTTTAGTTTCGTCACAATTTAGGAGAAAATTTGACTTAGAGAAAGTTAAAATTAATATGGATAAGTTTCGTTTTGACTATGTTTTTACCTTGCAACAAAACAAAGACTTTGCTCCTGTCGTAAAAACATTTTCTTCTCATAAGTCATTAAAGGATATGTTTGAACTTGATAAGCTTGGTAGCAAAAAAGCACCAATCCCTTTAACATTTATAAAATTTTTAATTGATAAAGAAATGCACCAAGGCTTGTATAATATGATTAATATCTTAGGTGACACATTTCATATTAAAAACGATTTTGATCTAAATGTTAAGACGCTAGAGCTAATCTCTATTCGAAATGATCAAAGTACTCGATTTAGATGGCAGATTGCTGTTTTGAAGTAGATTTCATTTTATCAAAATTACTCAAATGTTCTCATTAATTCTTCATACATTCCTAGAACATGTAAAGGCTCGACCTCTTGTACATATTGATAGTAAAGATATTCTAGCCCCGGAAATGTTACGCCCGACCATGTTTTATCATGCCATAAACCATCATCTTGTTGTGTATCACTTAAAAACTGAACTCCCTTTCTTAGAAATGGATCGAGTAGTTTTGCGTGAGTTCCATTTTCTTCTTTTAAAAACATTAAGAGTTGGGAAAGTATTAAGCCTGTTTGGGCCGGGGAACTTTGTTTTAAATAAACAACTTTCTTGGCATCGAAAGATTTTACAGATTCTGAAAAACCCCCATCAGCTCTTTGATGTTTTAAGATAAATCTTAATGCTTTTTCAATTGCGCGTTTGATTTTTGGAGTCTGAGGGGCAGTTGCTAGTGCAGTTACTACCATTGAAGTACCAAAAAGATAATTCACAAACCAAGTTCCAGGATAACTGCCATCAGCAAGTTGAGTTTTAAGCAAATATTTGATTGCAGCGTTATAGGATTTTTCATAGATTGGGTTTTCTGTGTAGGAAGCAAGATTCAATGCAATCCTTGCGGTATGCTCAACTATGCTTTCAGCTAAGACGACTTTTGGTGTAATTCCAATAAAATTCAATCCTTTGGTTATTTTTGAAATCGGATCTTTCTCCCATGTTCCAAATCCTCCATCTTTATTTTGAAATGTGAGCAATACTTCAAGACCTTTTTCAATTCGTCTTGTTAACCTTGGATCAACTTGGCCTCTAATATCATTTAATCGCTTGAAAACGTAAATGACGTTGGAAGTGTCATCAGAGTCAGGATAGTGGGTATTATTTTTTGAAAAGCCAAAACCACCAGCTTCTTGCTGTAAAGATAATAAGAACTTTTCAGCATTAACTATCATTGGATCATCAGCTGATACACCCATATCCAGTAGAGCATTAATTATGACATATGTTTCTCCAATACTTGCTTCTCCCGGAGATTGATATAATCCAGTCTTTGTTTTGACCTGAAATGACTCTAGTGTTTTAATTCCTTTGCTAAACAACTCATCTTGATCTTCACCAAGTTGCGATAGAGCCATTAGCGCAGGTATCGTGGTTGGAGTGTAATCAAAAAGTGTCCCGTCGGGGTTCATATTACTAGTGAGCCAGTCTTTAAATTCAGCTTCACCAACATAATCATTTTTACGTGATTTTTTTAAAAAGGGATAATATGTTTTACCGTGTGAAAAGATTCGAATGGGATATTTATCTTTATTCAATTTATGAATTTTTCCTTTTGCTAATAAATATAGGACAGGATAAGCCATAACTCTTATCCAGGGAAGACTATCTTTAAGGCTCAAAAGAGTTTTAAGACCTTTTCTCGGAATATACTTAACACTTGGATGTAGACCAAAAAGTGCCATGAAAGGGTAAGCTAATGCACGGACTTCATGGCTACCACCATTTCTTTTAATTGCCTTTTCAAGCGCAACCATACGAGAAGAGTTTTCGTTTTCTAACGTCATCTTGGCCGCCATGTAGATGAGAACATTAATTGAATTATCGTCAGGGCCACCTGGATAGCCTGCAAATGCTCCATTTTTCTTTTGTCTGGTCCAAATATCACTCATTATTGCCTTAGCATTAACGATTTTACTTTCAAGAATACCAGTGTACTCATACAAAAAGATCATAAAAGCACCATATAGATCCGAACTTACTTGTATCATTTTTGTCCAACTACCATCTAGGCTCATCTGCTCATCTCTTAAGTACTCAATTCCCAAATCTGTTTGATTTTTAATCTTCTCTTCATCCAGCTCTAATACAGGCTGGTTAATTATTTGAAGGTAATTTTGAAGAGCTTCTATTTCAAAACCTATACTGAGAGCATCAGTTCCTACATATCCAACAGCACCATAGAAGAAAAATTTATCTGCTTGAATCAGGTCTATTCGCTCATTTGAAATCAGATGTTTTACGATTTCAAAAGCATGTTCCAAGGATGAGGAAATGTCTTCCCCTCGTTCCATTTTGTATTTCAGCAATCTCATATAACTAGCGGCTGCTTGAGAGTTCTCTAGTCGTGTTTTTCCAAACACTGATTGACGCGATAGAAGATCCTCAATCCTATGAGCAGCA
>JABJPQ010000385.1 GCA_018663815.1 Halobacteriovoraceae bacterium
ACAAGTTGAAATGTTTTTGTATACCCAACCTTTTGAGCAGCATTATCAGTCGTAACCTTTAAATCATTTAAAATAGAAGGAGTAGAATTCACTTGATAGCTAGCTACAACTTCCTTCCCACTAACATCTATAAACTTGATACTTACAGCTCCTGCTCCATTTGATAAAAAATAAAACATCGTATTATTTTTTGAATATAAAGATACATCACCTTCAATTACTTGATACTCATATGAGCCACTTCCACCAGAGAGCTTAAAGGATTTTACAGCGCTAATACTTGAGTCATCATTGGTATAATCAACAAAAAGGAGACTGTTCGAATGATCTATAACAGAGTCTGTGTTTTCAATCCCAACATCTTGAGCATTTTCTTGACTGGCGGAACTTGAAGATGAAGTTTCACTCTCACATGCTAATTGTAATATTAATGTTGTTAGAAGTAATAGTTTAGTAATCATGTTTTCCCCTTATTTATATACTTATAAATAAGCAAGATGAGGGCCAAAGAATGTGTCGAGACAAATAGTAATATCAATAAGTTATATCAATTACTGTCTTGCATTTTTAGTTGAACTTGCAATTTCAGTGGACACCGGGATCTTTCTCATAAAAGTTGATAATTGATTAGAAATCTTAAAATTTAAACAAAAAAATAGGCCTTTCACTTAGTTTAAGTCAAAATGGTTTTACGACAAACTATTTAACAAACTAAGGAAGGCCCAAGATGAGCTTACGACGATTCTACAAGAAAATCACCCCCGGATTTACAGTTATTGATACAAAAGAGTGGCTAGATAAAGGATTTATCGATATTTACCTCAAAAATGACTGTGATAGCCCTAAGAATTGCTTTCGATGCAAGCACATTTTAAATTCAGCCAAAGTTGGTGAGAGCCGTATGCGAATTCGAACGATGGATATTCACGGATTAAAAACTTATTTTATATTTAAACGTCATAAGCACCACTGTCCTCAATGTAAAAAAATTCGCTCAGAAGAAATAAGTTTTATCTCTGAAGAAACCCCACACGTTACTGAAGAGTATGCTTGGTGGCTGGGAAGACTTTGTGAAATCACACCAGTCTCGAATGCAGCAGAGTTTACTGGCAACGATAAGATGACCATGTGGCGCTTTGATTTTAATCGAATGAAAAGAATGTTTCAGCATTATAAAATACCAAAAGTTAAACGAATATGTGTTGATGAAGTTTACGCTAGAAAAAGAAAATATCATGCAAAAGAATCACGAGATAAAAGATTTTTCACTGTTATTTGTGATCTAGATTCTAGACGAGTTGTTTGGGTTTCTGAGAGCCGTTCGAAAGAGGCACTGGACGAGTTTTTTCACGTGATTGGCAAGGATAGATGTGAAGAAATCGAAGTCGTTGCAGCAGACCAATTTGATGGTTATAAAAAAAGTGTTGAGGACAATTGTCCAAATGCAACTTTTGTTTGGGATAGATTTCATCTGATGCAAAATTTTCAAAACTATATAAATGATGAACGTATGTGGCTAAACGAGCATACTTGCAAAGGAGATATGAAACGTCTCACACGAGGAAAATATAAGCAATTATTTACTAAGAAATCAGATCGTCGAACAAAAATTGAGAACAGGCATATCAATATAGTTTTAAAAGACAACCAGTTTTTTATCTATCTAGAACTGATTAAAGAAGGAATGCATCAGATTTTTAATTCCTCAAATGAGTACGAAGCACGAGAGAAATTTGATGAGATGGGAGAATGGATTAAGCAAGCAAAAGTTTTTTATCAATTAAAAAAGTGGTGGAAAAATTTTAATGATGGTTGGGATACATTTAAAAATTATTTCAAACATAGGGTGAGTTCATCACTTTCAGAAGGAATGAATAATGTAATTAAGACAGTGAAGAAAAGAGCCTATGGGTATAGAAATATGGCTTATTTTAAGCTTAAAATCCTTCAAGTCTGTGGTTTTCTTAATACAAAATGGGTTCCAATGAACTTTCAATAACTTCAACTTAAATGATATAGAGGCAC
>JABJPQ010000148.1 GCA_018663815.1 Halobacteriovoraceae bacterium
GCCCAAGGTGTTTGACGATTTTGTGCATGAGTTCAGGGCCCTCACCAACACTGACTCCACCAATTGCATAGCCGGGTAGGTCACGCTTAATAACTTCTTCTAAACACTCGTCACGAAATTCATCATAGGTTGAGCCTTGAATAATTCCAAACAAGGCTTGGTTTGGATTATCCCAGGTTTTAATACAGCGATCTAACCAGCGATGAGTTCTGGCAATACTATTTTGAACGTATTTTTTATCAGCGGGATAAGGGATACATTCATCAAAGGCCATCATAATATCTGAACCTAAGTTTTGTTGAATCTGAATAGATGTTTCGGGTGTTAACAAAATATCCTGCCCCTTAGGACCTTTGAATTGTGACCCCTCTTCAGTAATAGAATTACCCTGTAAAGAGAAGACTTGAAAGCCACCAGAGTCAGTTAAAATAGGTCTATCCCAGGCCATAAACTTATGTAGTCCACCTGCTTTTTTTACTAACTCACTGCCTGGAGTTAGATGTAAGTGGTAAGTGTTAGAAAGAATAATTGGGATATTTAATTCAGTTAATTGGTTGGGTTGAAGTGCTTTAATCGCTCCGTGGGTTCCAACTGGCATGAAGACCGGTGTTGGTATTTCGCCGTGGGGGGTGATGATAACTCCGGCCCTTGCATTGGAGTGTTTATCCTTGTGAATAAGCTTATATTTAAAATTTTGTTTAATTTCTTCTCTAATATCCATAACTTAGTACTTTGTTAAATTTTAGTAACTTGCAGCTCAGGTTATAGCGAAGATGAGGTGAGTATGAAAGCTTATAATAGGATAAGAGTAATCTTTTTAGGTGTTCCAGTTATGATTTTACTACTCGGGAGTCCCTTTAAACTGTCAAAAACATTTTATGGAATCTGCACTAAGGTGGTTGATGGAGATACAGTTATTGTTCACGGGGAAAGGATTCGCCTAGCGAATATAGATGCTCCAGAATCAGAACAAACATCCTTAGATGGAATTAGGATTGGAAAACTTAGTTATAAGTTTTTACAAAAATTAGTTGAAGGTAAAGAACTTAAAATTCAGTATCAAGGACGAGGTTATTATGGACGAATTATTGGCACACTTAGTTTAGGTAATGTAAACATAAATGAAAAAATGGTGGAGTCGGGGATGGCCATTTCTTTAGGGCATCAATACATGACAGCTCAATATGAGGCAAAAATTAAGCGGCGGGGTATTTTTTCCACACTGGGTTTTCTAAGTCCAAAAAAACATAGAAAATTAAAAAGAAAAAAAGATGCCACCATTAAATGAAATATTGGAGTCAGAGGCATTTTCAAATGTTTGCGCTTTATAATCGACACCCACTGATACATTGTAGCCAAATAGCTTCGTCGAGAGATCATTTTTGAGAAAAAAAGCGGATTTAATATGATCTTTTCCTAGTAAATCAGATGGAATCGCGTATCCAAAGTGAGTTTTGAATTCATATTTTTTTAAAAAGGCGTGTTGATAAGTTATTCCGACGTAGGGGAGCATCGAATTTACGAAAGTAAAGACATCTCCTTCAATACTCTCAAAATACCAGCTATCAAGAACTCCAGTTGTCACACTTGACGCTTTTGAATATTGGTACTCTAGAGTGATAAGTTTATTTATAAGTAAATTATTCGTTAACTCTCGATTGACGACTTCGGTGTAGTATTCTATTTGATTTTCAATACCGAGGTGAATCTTTTTTGCAAAGGAGTATCTATAATCAAGTCCAAAACCATAGGCACTAATTAATTCTACCTCGACATTAGAGATGGTACTTGTTGCTTTAAACATATTGGCTATTGCCGATAGTTTTATAAGGTGGCTTTTGTAATCTTTCTTCTTTGGTTTTTTTACTATGGCCTTTATTTTTTTCTTAGCTTTTTTCTTTACCTTCTTCTTAACTTTCTTCTTAACTATCTTTTTTAATTTCTTCTTAATCTCTTCACATCTAAAAGCACCGGTGTAGATTTCTCGTTGTAACTTCTTATGAATGAGCTTGTATGGAATAATCTCACCAGAAGACTTTTGGCTATAATTACACCCTTGGCTCAAAGTCATACTTGGTAAAATAAAAACGTTTCTTATATCTAATTCTTTTTGATATCTAATAAAATTAGACTTTTGAACTTTAAACATGATCCCTTTACTTCCCCAAGTTGGCGTCAAGAAAATAGAATAAATAATGGGGCTTAAAGCAATAGCATCAGCTCGAAGAGCATAGTTTTTAAATGTTTTGGTTTGTGAACAATTAAATTTATTTTCCTGCTTTAATTTTGCTTTAGTTTTCTTTTTTGTTAAGAGGTGTTTAAAGAGAACAATTCCACTTGGGTTATAAAGATAATTACACTGGGTTTGTTGTAAGGGAGAGGGAATCTTTATTTTTGTAAAAAGAGGTGCACTTTTAATGTCATCCCAGTTTTTTGTATTATTCAAAGCGAGTATTTTATTTTGAATGTCTATACTGTCCCATGCCTGATTAAGATAAATTGAGTTGAGTTGAGTTTGGATTGCTATTTCTTGTTGTTGAATGAGAAAAAAACTCTGCTTTGTTTGGGCAAAAACATGAGATGAAAGTAAGAGAATATAAGTAAGAAAAATAATTTGCATTAATATAATAATAAGCGAAAGTATATACTAACTTCAACTACTGGAAATTATTATCCTCTTAATCTTTCTTAACTTTTTAATAATAGTGTCTAACACTCAGATAAATTAATTTGTGTTAGGAAGGTTGTTTCCCATACTCAATGGGTCGGTTCCAACGTTATAGGTATGGCCATGGCCAAGTTGACCAGCATTATTTCGGCCCCAACACTTGATATTATTAGAACGTAAAACTGTACAGCTGTGATATCCTGCCGCGTAGACGGCAACAGGTATATCTGTTGTCGGAAGTATAACGGCCGTCATATTATCACCCA
>JABJPQ010000147.1 GCA_018663815.1 Halobacteriovoraceae bacterium
CATTCTCTTTTATATTATGCGTTCCCTCTTTCAGGCTTAGTTGCATACCAGAGTGTGAGATATCTTTTACTTCAAAGACATGGTGCTCCTCGTTTGAAAACTTAAAGGTAAGATAACAAAAAGGAAATCTGGGTAGAACGATTTTTTTTAATTGTTCAAAGTCGCTCTCTACTAAATTTAAATGTCTTTCCATTTTATAATCCTTTGGCATAACTGAACTATTATTATATTCCTTTAAGCCTCGCGAGATAAGTAGGTAAAATCTTTTTTGACACAATGTGATTGCTAGTAATACCATTTCTCATGCCTAATCACGCAAACATTTCAGAATTACAAATTGATAACCTTCCAAATCGGTTAACTATTTTCAGAGTACTACTCATTCCATTTGTTTTGGTTACTTTAATGTTATCTGGTTCTCAAATAGATTTTATGCAAAATTTTAGAAGTCAGTTTGGTTGGCTAGCTGCTTGGATCTTTGTACTAGCTTCAATGACTGATTTTTTTGATGGATGGATTGCGAGAAAAAAAAATCTCGTAACTGTATTTGGATCATTTCTTGACCCCATTGCAGATAAATTCCTCATTGTTTCTTCTCTCATAATGCTACAATCACTAGACCGTATCCCTGTTTTGATTGTCATTATTTTAGTATTGCGAGAAATGTATATAACCTCATTGCGACTACTTGCTATCAACCAAGGAGTTAGCGTACCAGTAGTTGAAATGGGAAAATGGAAAACTGCAACCCAAATGCTTGGTATTCCATTACTTATGGCCAATGAGTCATGGCTTGAAATTCCAATACCTTTTATTGGCACACTTTTAATTTACTTAGCATGCATACTTTCACTTTGGTCTGCTATTCACTACACCTATAATATGATTCAAAAACTTAAACAAAAAAAAGAATTAAAAAAAGAAAAAAAAGAGGATCCCCAAGGTGAAAGCTCATGAGTGAAACAATGGTTTTAGTTGCTGTTAGTGGTGATGATCATCCAGGAATAACGGCCAGCCTAATGCAATGTATTTCTAACTCCGATGCCACCCTGTTAGATTTAGGTCAATCCATTACTCACGGTGTTTTATCACTAAGCCTACTACTAAAAATAAGAATGTTTCAAGCAGATCACCCTTTAATTTTAAAACTCCAAGCAACAACGACCCAAATGAGCATGCAAATGAAATTTAAAGTCGTTGATGATATAGAGCAAATAAGTCTTGCGGGTGAAAAGTATATTTTAAGTTGTGTGGCTCTTTCCGGAGTTACAGCGGCTTTTTTACATGATATTTCAGCGACTCTAGCTAAACACAATATTAATATTCAAAAAATAGATAACGTATCCTTAAGTGGCTTTGTCTCCCTAAACATTTCTACGCTCGCTAAAGAAGAAGGGATTGATTGGGGTAAAGTCAAAACGGCTTTGTTAAGTATTTCTAACAAACACGCAACCGATATGGCCCTTTTAAAAGATGATATCTGGCGGCGAAATAAACGGCTGATCATCTTTGATATGGATTCAACCCTCATAGTCTCAGAAGTCATTGTAGAGATGGCCAAACGATTTGGTGTGGGACAAAAGGTTCATGAGATAACGGAAAGTGCCATGAATGGTGAGATTGACTTTGATGAGTCTCTTAAACAAAGAGTCTCTTTATTAAAAGGTATGCCTGAATCACTTTTAAATGAAATATTAAGTGAGATTAAACTCACTGACGGCGTGGAAAAATTTATTCAAACAGTTAAAAGTCTTGGTTACAAAACGGCCATTATCTCGGGGGGATTTAATTTTTTTGCTAATTCGTTTAAAGAAAAGCTCCAAATTGACTATGCCTTTGCAAACGAGCTTGAAATCACCAATGGCAAGCTAAGTGGAAAGGTAAAAGGATCTATAGTTAATGCTGAAAAAAAAGCCATGCTACTTGAACTTCTAGCGCAACAAGAAAATATTAATTTAGAACAAGTTGTGGCCATAGGAGACGGTGCCAATGATCTAGAAATGTTATCTAAAGCAGGCTTGGGTATTGCATTTCACGCAAAAGACATTGTAAAGAAAACAGCAAAGCAACATATGAGCCATGGCCCTATGACTAGCATTCTCTATTTTTTGGGAATCTCCGAAGAACTTGAGAGTTAAAGATGACCGGTTATAAAAGCTTAAAAAAAGCACTTACCGATGTTGAAAATGCGACGATGCTAAAACTTAAAGTTACCAAACAAACTCTACCTGATGAAATCTGTAAGTTAGTGAACCTAGAAACACTTTACCTACAATCAGAAACATTAGAATATTTTCCCGCACCATTTTCACAACTAATCAACTTAAAAAATCTTTATATTACTTCATTGAGTCTGCAATCTATCCCCGAAATAATTCTATCCCTGCCAAAGCTTGAAACACTGAATCTAGCGGGTTCAAATATAAATAATTTTGAACTAGGGATTGGAAAAATCATTTATTTAAAAACACTTTTTATAAATAAAAATCAACTTACAAACCTACCCACCAACATAGAACACCTGGAAAGTTTAACGACTCTCAGCCTTAGTGATAATTTACTAACAAAGTTTCCTGAGAGTCTATTTAATTTAGTGGGTTTAAAAAAACTTTCCCTCGATCGCAATAAATTAACAGCTCTTCCACTGCAAAGAATTAAAAGCTGGGAATCTCTGAGCCAAATTTCTTTAGATGGTAATCTTTTCTCAGCAATTGAAAAAGATAATATCCAACAGGAACTTGGCTATCATTTTGGATCAGTTTAGTTTTTAATTAGTTTAACTTTCTGTAAGTTCTATTTTCCCTGCATTAATATCAATTCTAATAATTTTATTTTCATAGTTTCCGGCCAAAATCATTTTTGATAGTGGTCGAATCACTAAGCGAGAAAACATACTGGCCAGAGGTCTTGCACCGTAAGTATCATCATAACCAATATCAGCAAGATGCTTAATCACGGGTTCACTGAAGTTAAGCTCTAAGTGTTGTGATTTTACTCTTTGCTTTAGAAGTTTTACTTGTTTAAGTACCAAGTCGTGCATAACACTACGATCTAGCGAATTATAGGTTAAAGCGCCGTCTAAGCGACCCAAAACTTCTGGTTTAAAATCCATCTCTATGTTTTTAGAATTTGTGGTTAATAATATAATAGTATTCTTAAAATTAATCGTACGACCTTTATTATCTGAAAGTCTTCCATCATCTAAAATTTGTAATAATATATCTGAAAAATCAGGGTGGGCCTTTTCAATTTCATCAAATAAGATAACACTGTGGGGTCTTCTTCTAATCGCCTCAGTTAACACTCCTCCATCATCATAACCAACATACCCAGCAGGAGCTCCTATCAGTTTTGCCACGGAGTGTTTTTCAGAAAACTCACTCATATCTAGCCGAACAATGTTTTCTTCATTATCAAATAAAAATGAAGCGAGCGCTTTGGCCGTTTCCGTTTTCCCTACTCCAGTTGGTCCTTTTAATAAGAATGAGCCCAGAGGTCTGGACTGATCTGTTAATCCAGCATAGCTTGCAAGTAATGTTTCACTTATTTCATGAATCACTTCATCTTGACCGAAAACTTTTTGCTTAATTTCTTTTTCTAATTCTAAGATATTATCTTGTTTTGATTTTAGAATTTTTTCTACCGGTATACCCGTTTGCCTAGCAATAATACTTCCGATATTATCTCGCGTAAGTTCCCAATCGTGATTAAAAACTTCCAGCTCTTTTTGAACTTCAGGAATCATAGAATATTTTAACTTAGAAGCTTCTTCATAGCTTTGTTCCCGCTCTGCTTTTTCTAAATCAAACTTTAATCGTTCCAGTCGATTTTTGATCTCTCCAACTTTTTTTAATGAATTAACTGTTTGCTCCCACTCGACAAATCCAATATCAAATTTTGCTTGCAAGGTGGTCACTTCTTTTTCTAATTCTTTATTAGACTCTACTTGAGCTAAAATTCTTTTATTTCTTATTTCTGATTGTAAAAGTTCCAACTCTGCAGGCATTGCCTCAGCTGAGAGTTTCAGCGCCGAAGCTGATTCGTCAATAAGATCAATGGCCTTATCTGGGAGATTTTTATCTGTAATATACTGATCAGAAAGCATAACAGCAGAGTAAACTGCATCATCTGTAATTTTAATTCCATGGTGTGCCTCAAATTTTTCTTTTAATCCCATCAGGATTTCGATTGAATCTTCTTTAGTTGGTTCCCATACTGGAACTTGTCTAAACCGCCTCTCAAGGGCCGGATCTTTTAAAATATGTTTTTGAAACTCATCTTCTGTCGTTGCTCCAATACAATGAAGATCACCTCGAGAAAGAGCTGGTTTTAATAAGTTGGCCGCATCCATAGCACCATCTGTTTTACCTGCTCCAATAATTTGATGAATTTCATCGATAAAAATGATGTATTGTCCAGCCCCTTCTTTAGCGAATTTTAATAAGTGTTGAATTCTTTCTTCAAACTCACCTCTATACTTTGTACCCGCAACTAATGAACCTAGTTCTAATGAATAAACAGTCTTGCCCTTTAAAACGTCTGGTACAATTCCTTTCACAATGGATTCGGCTAATCCTTCAATAATGGCCGTTTTACCAACTCCAGCTGGCCCAACTAATACCGGATTATTTTTTGATCTTCGTCCTAAGATCTCCATAACGGCCCTAATTTCTTTTGTTCTACCAATGACGGGATCAAGTTTACCTGCTGTGGCCAGATCATTTAAATTAATTAAAAAAGCTGGAACCTCAGTTTGCTCATCTTCAAAATCTCCAAGTTTAGCATAATCAATATTTAGGTTAGGAAATATATTGGGTAAAAAACGTAGCAGATTTTTTTCACAAATTTCTTGTTTACCACTTTTAGTTGCGTGAGCTCCGGCCTGAGTTAGCCATGAACTTAGATTTGCGCTTGGTCTTATTTGGTCAACGGTTAAAGCTTGTGAGCTTGCTGGTAAGTGAGTTAATAGCTCTTCTATTTGCACGGCATTGTCTAACAAAGCTTTTGAAGCATACGAGCTTGGGTTAGAGGTCAAACCATACAATAAATGGATTGGTGCGAGCTCGGTATTTTTAAGCTCTAATGCTTTTGCCTGAGCTATATCAAGTGACCCCGTAACGACTTTATCAAAATTATTCATACTAACTCTCCTTGCTACTCTTAATATGGGAGTTTATTGAAGGGAGTCAATGGTCAGAGGTTCTTTTTTTTGTTGAGAGAGACTTGAAAGTTATCAACGAACCATCCAAGTACTCTAAAGATATCTATAAACTATCTAACTTTGGATTTAAAAAAGTTTAAAAACTTAATCAATGAATTTTTACCAACATAAAAACTATCTCTAAAATTATCTGGATAAATACTTAGGCGTAAATTATCAAATCCCATACTATCACCTGATTTAAAGTAAAATTTATTTTTACCTAGTCGCTGCACTCCGGGAGTGTCATTAATAGCAAAACAAAAAGTATCAATAATACATCCTTCAATTAAAAGAGGATCTCGTTGATCAAGACTATTTATACTACTAAGAGCAATATTTGTAGGAGACGAGGGAGGTAGATGAACATCGTTTTTAATACTTTTACCAGGAAAGTTTAATGCAAAGTCACAAATAGCATCTTTACCGGCCACTATTTCGACATAAACAGAAACTGAACCACAGGCAAAGTCACTTTCACTACTCTCAAGACAGCTTCCGTCTGGCTCTAAAAATGAAAAATCTCTTGAGCGATTCATTTCATTCGAAGCAAGAGACAGCGTCGCATTCATAACATGCTCATTAACATGGCCATCAATCTCGGAAAAAGAAATTATTTTATATTCACAGGAGTCTGGATCTATTTCAGCAGGTACTTCTTCAACTGTATAAGATAATAACTCTGAGTTTCCACCTTCATCACTAAACCTAATGAGAACATTACTCGCAGCTAAAGATTTAAAATAATAGTAATTATTAACTTCCTTTACAAAAGAAGCTTGTC
>JABJPQ010000098.1 GCA_018663815.1 Halobacteriovoraceae bacterium
ATGGTGGCCTCAAGTTCTGCTCCTGTAGATGGAAGTCGATATGAGAACCACTTTGTAAGGCATACATCTTCGAATTACGGTACTAGAATTGATGTTTTTAACTATGGAGAAAGAGTTGTTACTACTGGTTATGGTGAATTATATCTAAGTGATGATGAGAATAGTGACTATCATAATGATTTCGGAGGAACATCTTCGGCCTCAGCGATTACCGCCGGTATTGCTGGCTCAATTATTGGTATTGCGAAAGCTCAAAATAAAGTCATTACTCCCCATCAATTAAGGGATGCATTTCAAAATACAGGACTTTCACCACATAACTCAGTCAAAAAACGGATTGGAACCTATTCGAATATTCCCCAGTTATTAGAATACCTTAATCTAGAATGCCAATCCTATTGAGACCATGACTTAATATCATTAACTTTAGGAGCAGCTGAGACCTCAGTCTATGCTGAGGACTCAACAATATTATAATATTTTGATTAAAAGTATTTTCTTATCGTTCATTAGATTTAATCGATTATACCTTTATTTAGTTTATTGATAAGTATTTTGATGGCCCTACCAAGAAGAAGGTTACTTGAGAGAAACGCAAAACATTCCTTTGATAAAGTCATCCAATTCTTTACAAATTCATTGCACAATAAGAAACATTAGGCAAACGGCTGAAATCATATACTTACAAAAGTTAATAATTTCTTATAGATATATAGCGAAAATGCCTTCCAAGGTCAAATGGCGTACAACTGAGGGTGTTCTAAGGTTGCACAACTATGAACATGCATGAAAGTAATTTTTAACAACTGTCCCCCATATGTCCCCCAAATCTATGCGTCACATATCCGCCACAAAAGCATTGTCGTATAGAACAAGCTATCCGCCACGTTGACATTGACGGATGCCTGGCGGATAATCAATTCATGGGACTAGAAACTTTAGATCACTTAAAAAACCTAGAATAAAATTCTCCATGACACACAAAGGCTAGTTAATGTTAGCCTTTGTATTTTATAACCTTCAATCTAACTAATTAAAATCCACCGTTGATTCCATTTAATACTCCCTAAGTGTCCCTTGTTTATCTAAAAGTTTACCTGAGTAGCTTAAGCTTTCTGGATTAAAAAGCAATTGCTTCCCATAGCCTTGAGAGTTATCAATAACATAATGGGGTATGGCCCAGCCGGGAATTTTATCTCTTAACTCAAGGTAGATTTTACGACCAGTCTCGATAGGAAGATAAAAGTGCATGGCCCCTTTCACTTGATCAGGGTGATGAAGATAATATGGGGTAAAGCCAACGTCGAGAATACGATTAAAAAGCTGAAGAAGCTTGGTGGAGGAATCGTTAATACCTTTTAAAAGAACTGTTTGGGTTTTTCTCTCAATTCTAAGACAGTTTAATTTTGTTAGTGCTTGAAAAACTTCATCGTCCATTTCATCTTGGTGGTTCGTATGTAAAGTGAAAATAATGCGGGAAAACTTTGTTGTGTATTTATCAAGTAAACTGATAAGGCCTTGATCTATTCGCTTTGGAAGAATGATCGGGGTTCGAGTGTGAATTCTAACATATTTAAGATTGAGTTGTGAGAGAGTATCTAAAAGGATTTCCAATTTATTATTGGAAAGAATAAGTGGATCACCGCCTGTTAGAATAACTTCTTCCACTTGAGGATGAGATAAAAGGTATTTTCTTAATGCTGCAAGATTGTTTTTGAAAATAATGTCATTAGTGTCTAGTTGATTTTTTCTAAAGCAGTAGCGACATGTAATAGGGCAAACAGTTGTGGGAGTATAAAGAATTCTATTGCTATACCGATGAATGATTCCATTTCCCTTTGCATGAATATGATCACCAATAGGATCAAGCTTTCCATTATGATCTGATTCTAAGTAATGGGGAATAAACTGGCGCCATAAAGGCCCATTAGTTCCATTACGTTTGATTTTATGAGCAAAGGTCAGCGGGATAAAAGTGGAGTAATTATGGTTTTGAATATTGATGTTAAAAAAATGATTTACTTCATCCAGTGATTTTAGCGCGTGTTTAAAGTCTTCTTGCCAGTTCTGATTAGTCGTTGTGAAGTGTGATAATTCCATGATTTAACCTTAGCAAAACTAATGCAAAAAGGCTGATAATTGCATATGAAATAAAGAGTAACTGATTATCAAGTTCTTTGGTGTGAAGGGTTGTAAAAATTAAAATAAAAATAACACCAAGATTAGCTAACGGTAGCGAAAATTTGTAGAGAGTGGCTCGTTGTTGTTTATTCATTTTTTTACCTCAGTGACGTTAACTTTATCAATTGAAAGCGGGGTTGTCTAAAAAATATTACTTAGGCTCTAACGTCAATGATTGGATCTTTTTGATTTGAAAATACTTATTGTAATCAGTGTGTAAGCACTGGGCGTACAAAATTAAGCCTTGAGGCATCGGAAGTAATGATATGGGTTTAATTGGCCTAAATTCGCCTTTATAACTCCCTCCTTTATACTTAATAAAGATCTTTTGTTGCAGGGGGATATACTCCTTGAGGGCACTAAGTTTATTGGGCAATAAGTAGTTCTCACATTTTTGAAATGAGTTTAGTTTAAACAAAAAAGAAAGTTCTTTGTTATTTTTATTTGGAAATTTTGTTTTAAGTTCAATAAGGCAACGAGCATAGATTTTTAAGCAAACAATGGCATCATCCAAGGCCTGGTGATGATCAAAGTCGATCTCAAAATAGGTGGCCAAGGTTGCAAGCTTGGAGTTCTCTGGCGCTTGTGGGTGCTTTTTGAAAAGGTTTCTGGCCATTTTACATGAATCATAAACACTTGATAGGCTAATACTAAAATTGTGTTCGTGGATTCCTCTGATGAGAAAACCTATATCAAACATTGCATTGTGTGCAATAAGGGGAGAGCTCTGATAGAAGTCTAAAAACTGGGTTAAAGGTTTTTTTAAAGTTTGTGCGGTGCGTAAGATATCGTTAGTTAATCCATGAAATGCAATTGTTTTTGGAGGAATAGGTATGAGTGGATTAACCAAAGAGTGATATGTTTGAAAGCTTCCATCAGCTAAGAGCTTATAAGCTGCAATCTCAATAATCTTATCAAGCATTGGTGATAAACCTGTCATTTCTAGATCAAAGGCACAGATTCCTTGTGGAAAAAATTCTAGCAGAATTTTTACTTCAATATCAGTAAGTGAGAGTGAGCTGGCACGACTTTTTTGCATTGTGGTGTTATAGGTTTTTGCTTAAGATTAGTCAAAAATTTGCGCATTAAATCCTTGCGTTATATTTGACATAAACTATGGAAAACATTATTTTTTTCATACTTATTTTTAATTTATTTTTAAAGGAAGAGAATATGTCTAAAAAGTTTGATGTAGTTGTACTTGGAGCTGGACCTGGTGGTTATGTAGCTGCAATTAGAGCGGCCCAATTAGGTCAAAAAGTTGCAATAATTGAAAAAGAGCATATGGGAGGCGTTTGCCTTAATAAAGGTTGTATCCCTACCAAAGCCGTTTTGAAATCTGCTCACTCTGTACATGAGATTGCTGACTTTAAAGACCTTGGGATAAATGTAGATCTTAAAGGGTTAGACGGAGCTCAAGCGGTTAAGCGTGCGACTAAAATTTCTCAAAAAATATCTAAAGGTGTTGAATTTCTGATGAAGAAAAACAAGATTGAAATTTTCATGGGAGAGGGGCAGTTTGCTAATAAAACTTCAATTAAGGTTGGAAAAGAAACTCTTGAGTTTAAATATTGTATTATTGCTACTGGCGCAAAATATAAATCATTTCCAGGTTTAGAGCATGATGGCAAAAGGCTTATCGGTGCATGGGAAGCTGTGAAAATGGAAAAACTACCTAAGTCGATTGGAATTATTGGAGCTGGGGCCATTGGAGTTGAGTTTGCCTATTTTTGGAATGCTTTTGGAGTTGATGTTCATATCTTTGAGCTACAAAAAAACCTTTTACCAATTGAAGATACAGATTCATCCAAAGAAGTTGAGCGTGCTTATAAAAAATATGGCATAAAATTATCTTTAGGGGTTGAAAAAATAACGGCTAAAAACAATGGCAAAAACGTAACGATATCAATGCTTGAAAAAGGTAAGCCGGTTGATTATAAATTTGAAATGGGCTTAATTGCGGTTGGAATGACAGGAGTTTTAGAAGGTTTTAATCTGGATAAAATTGGTGTTAAAACTGATCGCGGATTTATTGCCGTTAATGAAATGTATCAAACAAATATTTCTAATATTTATGCCATTGGTGATGTGGCCGGACCTCCACTTTTGGCCCATGCAGCCTCACACGAAGGAGTTGTTGCAGCTGAACACTTAGCGGGGAAAAAGCCGCATGCAATAGATAAAATGAATATTCCGGGGTGTACATATTGTCAGCCGCAAGTTGCTTCAGTCGGGTATACCGAAAGAGCACTAAAAGAGCAGGGAGTAAAATACAGTGTGGGTAAACTTCCGTTTATGGCCAATGGTAAAGCTGTCGCTTCCAATGAGACTGCTGGCTTCGTCAAAACACTTATGGGAGAGCATGGCGAGATGCTAGGAGCACATATTGTAGGGACACAGGCTACAGAGCTTATTCATGAATACACTTTGTTTAGACAAATGGAAGGGATTGATGAGGAAATTTTTGCCACTGTCCATCCTCATCCAACTCTAGGTGAATTTTTGTCTGAATCGGTGATGGCGGCAAAAAATAGAGCTTTAAACTTTTAAATTTAAAATAGGTAAAATAGAAAAAAGAATTAATATTAGGAGATTATAAATATGGCACGTATAGATATTGTTATGCCACAAATGGGTGAATCAATTACAACTGGAACAATTACAAAATGGCATAAAGCTGTTGGTGATACAATTGACATTGATGAAATATTATTAGAGATCTCAACAGATAAAGTTGAATCAGAAATACCATCTCCAGTAGAGGGAAAAATAGCAGAGATACTTTATCCGGAAGGGGAGACTATTGATGTTGGAAAACTCATCGCTGTAATTGAAGACGATATGAGTGCCGATATTTCGGCCAGTACTGCGAGTGCAGCTCCAGCTGCGAAACAAGAAGCTCCTGTCGCGGCTAGTTCTAATGCTGCACCAACAGTTTCAGAGGAGCAATCTGAAGGACGTAGATTCTATACTCCATTAGTTAAAAAATTAGCGAGTGAAAATGGCGTTGCGCTTAATGAGTTAGCTAACCTTACTGGTAGCGGAGCTGGAGGGAGAGTTAATCGTGCTGACTTTGAAAAATATTTAACGACCCGTGGAAGTGCTCCTGCTGCAAAAGCTA
>JABJPQ010000201.1 GCA_018663815.1 Halobacteriovoraceae bacterium
ACCAAGTATTACCACAACCAGTAGACTCATTTATTTTTACATGTTGATAACCTGGCGCATACGTTATCTGAAACTCATTTTCAGTTACTTTTTTAACAAATGTGTTCGCAGGAAACCCCTCTGTTGAAACTTGAAATGGTCCTTTAGGATAATCTTGATTTTCAATTTTAAATTTATATTTTAAAACGGAACCTTCTAAAACTGAAGCTCTCTTCCCTCCGTCAATATCAAAGTGCATTGGAAGATCATGAACTTTTAAAACAACCGTTTTATCTATGGCATCTTGACTTGTTATGTCTGTTTCTCCCAATATATTGCGGCTATAAAGTAAAATTCTTATTTCATAAGTCTGAACCTTAATAGTCGGATCATTTAAATCATTTCCATCGAAAAATGATGGCCTCCAAGTAAAAATCATTTTCTTTTTATCAAAAGATGCACCGGCCGGTAAATTCTCAATTTTAATATCAGGCTGTCCTGGAGCTGGAACAGTTGCTAAAATTTTAATGCTTGTTTCTCTACCCTCAATTAATTTGATCGTTTTAGGAACAATCATAGTGAATGGTTTTCTCACATCAGCTGTGGGCTCATATGGATTTAACCTCTTTCCCCCCACTGCTGGATAAGGGTCCGTCCCCCCCCCGAATTCTGAATCACACCCAAATAACAAGCTAAGAAATACAATACTTAATAAGACTTTCATTACTGCTCCCACAATTTATGTCCCCACCGGTCTAAGCATAAATGGATAATTAATATTTACATTAACTCCACCTTTAGGCTTAGGAAATTTCCAATTCATCATTTTTGTTGTTATACATTTTTCGACGACTGGGCTTTTAAGCGAACTATTATTTATACGTGAGTAGTTCAACCCACCTGTTCCATTAATTTGAAAACTTACGGTCACCAGACCTTCAAGTCCTGATTGTTTATTAAGCTGATTCTCATAACACCTACGAACTTGGCTGAGATACTTTGCAATCGTAGCATTAATAGCATAGCGACTTAAACCGCCATCTAAAACCATATCGTTACTGGCCACAGAAATAGCTGAGATACCTACTCCTTCACCTGAAGCGACGACGGTATTTCCATATCCACCGGCACCACCACCAGCGCCCTTAGTTCCAATTCCACCAAGACCAGCAACTCCAGTGTTACCGACAGTTGTTTTTCTTAATCCTTTACCAAGACCTGTAAGGACTTCTCCACCTGAACCAGCATCACCGCCAGCACCAGCACCCGCAGTCACTTTGGCTAGTTTTTGGGGAACCCCCCCAACAGCTTTGGTTAACTCTTTTGATCCAATCAATCCTAAAAATCCTAAATTGCGTCTAACCGCGCGTTTTGATTTTTGCGCTTTATTAAGTGGTTTAATTTTTATCGCAGGTGCCTTAGGTGAAACATTAACTGCTTTTACTTGTTGAACAATTGTTACGGCTACGGGCTTGATGATTTTTGTCTTCTCTTCCACTGTCTCAATAACTTCTGGTTCAAAAAAATAAAGTATTGGTATAAGGATAAATATTGCCAGAATAATGATTTCCGTCATGCGGTTCATCCAACTATGGGTATCTTTTTCTTCAATCAAAAAATCATTAATATTTGCATGGGAAGTATTGGACACCTTAAAACTACCAATTGGTGTTGTTAGTTCCCATTCATGATTATTTATTTTTCCAACGCTACAAGATTTGAGATTTGAAAAGCGAATATTATCTTTTTCTTTCTTAAGTGAAAATTGAAACTGCCAGTCAGAACTGGTGAAATCAAACCCTTGTCTCTTACGAACTTCTTCTCGTTTATTTGCTCTTTTTTGGCTCGTAAAGCCAAATAATTTGTGAAAACCAAAATTCAGATCAGTTGAGTCATTAATGACTTTAATTAAATCACCATCAACAGTTTGGATTGAAATCATTTAAATTTCCTCCTGAGCATCGTCAATCATATTATCCACAAAGTTTTCTCGAAGTTTTAACAGTCCAAAATCAGTTTCTCCTAAATTACCGGTAACAACAGAGTAATCAGCCTTCTTTTTCTCACCTTCAATAAGTAGTGATTCAAAATCGATTCGCTTGCCTTTTTTATACCGAATTTTTTTCTTCTGTTTTACTGTCTCGCCAAGAGCACTAAAACTAAATACAAAAATAAAAGTTACTGTAATCATCATCCTAATCATTACTTTCCTTTAGTGAATTTAAACGTCCTGTAAAATATGCCGCTAAACGAGTATTATTATTTTCTTTAAACTGTTTTTCTAAGCTGGTGAGAACTTCAAGGCTCATAGGGCTTGTACTTAGTTGCTTAATAAGAATTTTTACGTTACCAAAATCACTCATTGTTGTTAAATGAATTTTGTATTCTTCTTTATCAACTAAAGCAGAATAATTAACATTTTCAACATCAAGCATTTTTTTAGCTATTAAATTTTGTTGATCTGGATTAATTGTAGCAAGTTCAGTTTTTTGCAAACGATCGTAGTCTTTTACAATTGTTGCATATGGAGTAGACATTTGAGACAAGCTTGTCTGAACTTGAGCGAGGATATCAGGGGTTAAACCTTTTGGTAGCGGGGTTGCTAGTATTTCATTTGATAAATTTAAATAAGCCAGCTTTAGCATATCAAGAATATAGATTCGTGTTTGAGTATCTGATCCTTTTAAGTATGATTTTGCGATCTTAACAAAAGTATCAATTTTCTTTAAGCGGCGTTTAAAAAGAGTTTTACTTCGTCGGCCATAGAACTTCGTTTTGGCTTGTTTCCTAAATAATGCTTGAACTTTATTTAAAGCTATAATGGCCCAAGTAGACCCTGTGTAGGACTTTTGAGCTGCGATAATTTTTTTATTCTCGCGGTTTGGAGTCTCAACACTGAGACGTTGCGCCAATTGGATTTTTTTACTCACCGACCATGGTAAAAGGAGTGTTTTATTGTTTAATAAATTTGCCTGCTCTAAAGTTTTATAAATTGCTGTTTCATATTCTTTGTTAATTTTTTTGTCTCTTTTAATTTTAGCAATAAGCTTTTTCAGGACTTTATCTCTTTTTACAAAATTTGCATCAACTTCATACAAAAGAGCAATTTTTAAAAAAGTAAGTACTGATGCTTTTCGCGTAAGCAGATATTTTTCTTGCAATTTTGCAGCGTCAGAAAAACGCCCCATCAGCTCATATTCAACCATCAGGGTTTTTTCATCGTGATTTTTCTCTAATAATGAAATAAGCTTCGACTGATCTTTTAACTTTATTGCTAATACTTTGGCATTAGCGCAAGACTTTTCTTCATAGATCTTGGCGTAACAAAAAGAATAAAACTTATCTAGTGCCAGCTGGTTTTCCCCCATACCGATGACAATAGCATAAGAAGCTTGAGTCTTGACTGATTTCATTTCAAGCAGATCTTTTTTAAGGCTTAATTGCTCACTAATTTTTTTGTTATTAAGCCAAGAATCAGCTTGTTTAATTAAAGCTAAATATTCTTTTTTTGAGTTTAAAATATCCAATACTAAATTTTGAGACTGTATGGCCCATTTATCAACGATTGTTTTAGAAGATAACATCGCTAGGCTTTTAAATATGGCCATTGCTTGGGTATATTTTTTATTCTTATATAATTCATATGCTGCAATATAATGAAACTCTCGAGATTCGTTGGATTTTTCAAGTATTTTTGCGATGGCCAATGATTCAACAATCATGACATCTGACTTTTTTTCTTTTTGAGCTAATGAGAGTCTTGTTTGTCTCAGCTTTCTAATATGTTTACTGTCAAAACCAAATTTGATGTCCTCATCTATCCACTTTGCTAGTTGATTAATTTTTTCAAAAGATTTTTTCTCCGCTTGCAACCAACCTTGCTGCATTTTATTTCTCATTTCATCATTGGGATAAAAAGATAAGTATCGCAATATTGATCGTTTTAAAATATTAACAAATTTTTTATTTGTTTCCGTCTCAGAAGCAAATTGAACAATAACCCTTTTAAGCATCGCTTTAAACTCGATCGCTTCTTCCTTATCCCTTGGAATATCTACCAGAGATCTATTTTCCAATCGGCTGAGGTACTTATCTAGTCGGTCCACATCTCTAAAGCCATAAAACTCTTCTAACAGTCTCATTTCATAGAATGGGTCTGGGTTTTGTTCATTAAGTTGCACGAGAACAGTACTGCCGGCTAATCTATTACCTGCACCATAAAAAGCTTCAACCAGCCTTTTAACCAGATCTTTTTTTCCAGTTTTTTTAATTAATTTTTTAACATAAGCAAGTTCTGGATCACCGTTTGTTACTCTGGCTGAGAAAAATAAGAAGAGGTCATTAACAACTTTATCCCGTACGAGACCATCTTTTTCAAATAAAGAAAGCTTTAACTCGGAAATCGCAATTTCTAGTTTTGCTTCCTTATAATGTAACCATGCTCGTTTGTAATGAGCATAGTTTAAAGACTCATGAGTT
This sequence comes from Halobacteriovoraceae bacterium, assembly GCA_018663815.1. Classification (GTDB taxonomy): domain Bacteria; phylum Bdellovibrionota; class Bacteriovoracia; order Bacteriovoracales; family Bacteriovoracaceae. The sequence continues at coordinate 4,459 of JABJPQ010000201.1, forward strand.
TCACATAACTCAATTGCTTTGAGATAAAACTCATTTGATTTATTAAAATTTATCTTTTCTTCGTAATATTCTGCTAGCGAAAAAGCTGACTCACGTTTTAATTTTTTATTCGCTAATTGTGACGAGTACACAGCATTAAAATAAGGCTTTGCTTCATTTTGTTGATTAAGTTTATTTAAAACTCTAGCGATTTGAAATTTGATAATTATTTTTTTTCTAGCAGAGAGCTCTCTTAGACCATCTCTTGCAAACAAAGCATCTTGGTATAGTTTTAGTGCCTTTTTTCTTTGCTCTATTCTTTGTGTTCCCTCTCCTTCTTGAATCGAAACATCAAAATAAAGATCTGCCAGTCGTAAGCTTAACTCAGTTCTATCAGGATCATTTTTTTCTAAGCTAAGCTTTAAAGATTCCATTTCATCAATTAAGTATTGATCAGCATAAGAAGGTGCGCTCAGTAAACTTAAAAACATCATTGATGAAAGTAATATTTTCATTATCTAATTCCCATTACGGCCAGCTGTATTGCCTGGAATTGACCACTGGTTAAAATGGCCATAACTTGTGAGACCAATACACTTGAAACTTCCTTATCTGCTTGTAAATTCACTTCACCTGGAAATGGAATGCCTACATGATTTTTAGCCCATGAATTTTTTATCTGATTTAATTGATTGATAAGCTTTGTTGGATTCGTTACGACTTTCGTGGCAACACCAACTAATAGTTGGTCTAAATAAAGATTTCCATCCTTACTTATGGCCAAAACAGGCGCTTCTTTTACTTGTGATGCTGTTAACGAATTTGGGAGGATAACTCCTTTACTTAACATTATTTCTGGAGATGTTGAAAATGTTTGCAATAAAAAAACAACAAGCATACTAAACATATCAACCATTGACGTCAACATTAAAGCATAAACTGCTGCTTTTTTACCCCAGCTTTTTTTTCTATTTCTATTAATAAGATGTTTTTCAAAGGCATCTGCTGCAACAAGACTACTATTTAATTTCATCCTAATTTCCTTTCGCTGAAAGTATGCCGATATTCACAATCTCATTTTTTCTCAATGTATCTAACGTCTGAATCAAACTACCATAATTCACAATACTTTTAGGTGTCACCGTAGCCGTTGCGATCTCGATACTTTTATTTTTAAAAGTTAGAACATTTGTTTTTATTGTTTCGAATAATTGAGCTTGAAAGACTTCTTCATTGGGCGCTTGTACCTTAAACGACTTAACTCTTTTCCCATTCTTTTTTAAATTGAGTTGAAGATTAGTCGCTGTCTTATAAACAAGATCAAGATCATAACTTATTTTTTTACTAGCTGCAGCAGCTGTACCGTGACTTTGTTTAATCTCAACTGTCCCAATTTCAATCCATACTGCAGTAATAAGTAAAAAACAGACACAGGTTGATAGTAAATCAATAAAAGGTGTCAGATTTAAATCAGCAGTTAAATCTTTTTTTTTGCCAAGGCCTACTTGTTTTCTCATGTTATTTCTTCCTGAAATAAAAAATTATTATTTTAATTTTAATTTCTATTTTCACTCACCTGTGAAACTTGAGTTGCTTTTGGCAAAATATCACCAACAGTGTCCTCTTCATTCATTTCTGTATAGAATAATAAATCATGATAAAGCTCACTCGAAGCTTCTGTTATTCTTGTAACAATTTGATCCGTTTTATTTTGAAAAACAGCATATGCAACTAGCGCTGGAATAGCAGCGATCAAACCGAAAGCAGTTGAGTTTAGTGCTTCTGAAATACCTAGGGACAATAAGTTTGCACGTTCAACCGGACTAGCTGCCGCAACACCTGCAAAAGAGCTTATCAAACCAGTTACTGTTCCGAGTAAGCCAAAGAGTGTCGCAACATTCCCAAACATGGCTAAAAAACCAGTTCTTTTATCAAAAAAAGTAATCTCCCTAGAGAGTTGTTCATCCATTCTGGCCTGAAGTGCTTCATCGCCAGAGCCACTCATACGTAATTTGACTCCTGTCAGAGCAACCTTACCAATGGAAGTATCAGCAGCGGAAGCATTAATATATTCTTTAGCTCCTTTAAAATCACCTGCTGCAATAAAAGCTAATAAATTTCTTCTAAAATTTTTGGGGACATCTTTGTACTTTGTATAAAGAACAATTCCTCTCTCAACAATAAAACCAATTGTTAAAAGTCCAAAAAGTAGAATGAAATACATGAAAAATCCACCAGCGTGGAACTGATCTATTAAACTCATTACTTAACCTCCGTATCAAGTAAAAAAACAATTATGATTTGCTCTTTGTTTTGTTTATTAATGAAATGGTATAATAACCGAAAATTGTTTGGCCAGTAATTTAAAGTTTGTCATCTAATATTAGATTAACATCAAACTAAATGACTATGGTATCACTAATATCTTCCCTTGAACGAACGTTATTTAAAATCTATTATAAAATGAATATAAAAAGGTAAGTATGGAAAATAAGTTTGAGCCCCATTTTTTAGTTGTTGATGATGAACCAGATATTCGAGAACTTCTGGAAGAAAGTTTGCGAGAGAAATACAAAAATGTACACATAGCAGAAGATGGAGAAATTGCTCTCAATATTTTAAACACGAAACATATCGATATTATTATTTCAGATTATAATATGCCTAATATGAATGGCTTTGAGCTCTACAAACAAACCAGAGAACAGGGATATGAGATACCATTTATTTTTCTCACTGCTTATAGTTCAAAACTAGGCAAAGAGTATTCCGGCCAAATTGACTACTTAATTTTGCATAAGCCTTACAAGGCAGAACATTTACTCAAAGTCGCAAATGCTGCTTGCCAAATGAGTGAGTCAATCCATCAATTAGAAGCTAAGACAATTAAGTTTTGCCAGCAAGGCAACCCTTCCGTTAAAGACTTAATGAAATTTAAACAAAAACATCGAGCACTTATTTATTTAAAAAAAGAACGATTGTTATCTTGTAGTAACGACTAATATTCACCACTTAAAAACATTATTAATTATTTCCCAAATTATAAGCTTAAAATACAAAAAAAAACGCCCCAATCGAGGCGTTTTAAATATTATGCAGGATTTGCATCGTTAAATTTTATCTTCCATGTGTGTGTGGGGACAAGATTTTTCCAATGCCGAAAAAAAAATTATGAACAACCAGTTGTTGCTCCACAAGAATCACACTTCAAACAACTTCCATTTCTAAGTAAAGTAAAAGATTGGCATTCAGGACAAGCGTCACCTTCATAGCCTTTCATCTTTGCTTCAGACATTTTTCTCGCTCTCGACTCCATTTGAGAGTTAAGCTGTTTTGTTAATACTTTCTGGGTACTTACTGTTCCATCAGCATGAGTTACTTTTTCTGTTTTTTCTATCATCTCTAAAAGAGGCTCTTCTTGGCCTGATTCACCAGATATTTTATCACTTTCAAGATCTGTTGGTTTTACATGAACAAGATCATATCGACCAAGGTACTTACAAGCAAGATCTCTAAAAACATAATCAATTACGGATGTGGCCATTTTTAAATTATCATGACCTTGGACCATTCCATTTGGCTCAAACTTTGTAAAAGTGAAGGCATCAACATACTCATCCAGAGGAACGCCATATTGCATCCCTAATGATATCGCAATTGAAAAGCAGTTCATAAGCGACCTATAAGCAGCTCCCTCTTTATGCATATCGATAAATATTTCACCGATTGATCCATCTTTATACTCTCCAGTACGAAGGTAGACTTTATGCCCTCCAACTGTTGCTTTTTGAGTATACCCAAGTCTTCTATTAGGAAGACTTTTTCTTTTAGAAATTTCCTTATAAATAATTTTTTCAACCATTTTTTCGGCCATGACAGTAACTTTTTCAGTTGTGGCCATCTCATCAAGATCTTCTAATAGACCAAGATCATCAAAAGCCGCAACATTTAATGGTTGTGAAAGTTTAGATCCATCACGATAGATTGCATTTGCTTTAGTCATTAAAGACCAAGAAAGTCGATACGCTTCAGAAATCTCATCAATCGTTGCGTCGTTAGCCATATTAATTGTTTTGGAAATCGCTCCCGACAAATACGGTTGCGCTGCGGCCATCATTTTAATATGCCCTTTCCAAGAAATGAGTCTTTTACCATAACGTCCACACTTATTCGCGCAATCAAAAACAGAGAGATGCTCTTCTTTTATTTTTGGAGCTGTCTCAATAGTCATCGTTCCACAGACAAAATCATTTGCAAGTCTAATCTGTTCATCAGAAAAACCAATTTCTTGCAAAATATTTAAATTTTGATCATTGAGTTTCTCTTCATCAAGTTTTAAAACATTACGTAAAAAATCATCTCCTAAAGAAAAACGATTAAAAGTAAAACTTACGTCAAAAGCACTTTCTAGTGAGCTTTCAATTTTAGCTAAAATCTCTTTAGTAAAGCCTTTTGCCATTAAACTTTCATGGTTAATTCCAGGTGCACCTTTTAAAGTTCCATGTCCAACGACATATTTTACAATCTCTTTTACTTGCGCAGGTTTATACCCAAGTTTTTTAAGTGCCAGTGGAACTGATTGATTAATAATCTTAAAATAGCCTCCACCTGCAAGTTTTTTAAACTTAACTAAAGCAAAGTCTGGCTCAATTCCTGTCGTATCACAGTCCATAACAAGACCAATCGTTCCTGTTGGTGCAATGACTGTTGTTTGTGCATTTCTATAACCAAATTTTTCTCCAAGCTCTAAAGCTTCATCCCACACCTGTTTTGCGATTGTAACCAAAGAGCTATCAATACTTTTAGGATTAAGTGGTTGAGGGTTAACTGTTAGACCTTCATAATCAGAAGCAGCATAAACTGCACGACGATGATTTCTAATAACTTTTAGCATATGTTCTTTATTAGCTTCATATCTTTCAAAAGCACCATGTTCTTTGGCCATTAAAGCAGATACTTTATAAGTAACCCCTCCCATAATGGCCGTAAGAGCTGCTGTTAAATTACGTCCTTCGTCTGAGTCATAAGCAATCCCCATCTGCATAAGCAATCCACCAATATTGGCAAATCCCAAGCCTAGGGTTCTATATTGAAATGATCTTAAAGCTATTTCTTTAGAAGGAAATTGTGCCATTAAAACTGATATTTCTAAGACCATTGTCCATATTTCACACGCATGAATATAAGCTTGGGTATCAAACATTCCTGTTACGGGATCAAGAAATTTAACTAAGTTTAACGAAGCTAAGTTGCATGCTGTATTATCTAAAAACATATACTCTGAACAAGGGTTAGAAGCATTTATACGTCCATCTTCTGGACAGGTATGCCATTCATTAATGGTATCATCAAACTGAACTCCAGGATCAGCACACTGCCATGCGGCCTCAGAAACCATGGCCCACAAATCTTTTGCACCTAAAGAGCGAATTGTTTCGCCCGTTGTTCTGGATATTAATTCCCAGTTTTCATCTTTATCTAGCGCTTCAAAAAATTTATTCGGAATCCGTATTGAGTTATTAGAATTTTGTCCTGCTACAGTTGCATAGGCTTCAGAATTCCAATCTGTATCATATTCTTCAAATTCAATCTCAGTAAAGCCTTGTTTGGCCAGGTCAATACAACGAGAGATATAATTCATAGAAACGCTATCTTGATTTGCATCTCTAATAGCTTTGCCAAGTGCTTTATTTATTTTTCCGGAGTATTTTTCTTCTCCTAGAGAATCAGAGTTATTTAAGATCTCAAAAATATTTGTAAGGTGTTTTTTACAAATTTTAGAGCCTGTAACTAACGAAGCTACCTTTCGCTCTTCTTTTACTTTCCATTGAATAAAATCAACAATATCTGGATGATCAAGATCAAGACAAACCATTTTAGCTGCACGTCTGGTCGTTCCTCCAGACTTGATTGCCCCCGCCGCTCTATCTCCAATTTTTAAAAAGGACATTAGGCCTGAAGAGCTTCCGCCACCAGATAATGGCTCACCAAAGCCTCTTATTTGGGAGTAATTCGTTCCAGTTCCTGATCCAAACTTAAATAAACGAGCTTCTCTAGACCATAGGTCCATGATTCCGCCGTCTTTAACCAGATCATCTTGAACTGACTGAATAAAACAAGCGTGTGGCTGAGGACGTTCATAGGCTGATGTTGAAGCCATTAGTTCTCTTGTATCAGGATCTACATAATGATGTCCTTGAGCTGAGCCACTAATCCCATACGCACTATGTAAACCTGTATTGAACCATTGGGGTGAATTGGGTGCGGCCATTTGATTTGCGAGCATAAACGAAAGTTCAGCCTCAAATGCATTTGCACTTTCTTTAGTATCAAAATATTTATGGCCTTCTCCCCATTTTCTCCAACATCCTGCAAGCCGAGTAAACACTTGTCTCGCATCTGTTTCTGAACCAAGGATATTTTGGCCATCATTATCAACAAGTTGTTTTCCTTTAGAATCTTTTTGGGGAACACCTGTTTTTCGAAAATATTTTTGTGCAATTATGTCTGTAGCAACCTGAGACCAACCTGAAGGTACAGTAACTTCCATTGCCGATGAACTAGATCCATCTAGATTTTTAACTTCACTAATTCGTTTTTTAAATTTTAATGAAGCATATGCAGATTGACCCTTCCTAGTAAACAATCGTTTGATTTTCAAAATGTTCTCCTTAATTTTTAATATGCGTGTCTTGTAGTAATTAAAATCCGTTTGCATGAGCAAGTCAACACAATATCTAGTATTTTATGGCCGTCAAAACAATGACCTATACAACATACTGTGTCTTCCCCAAAATTCAAGATCTCAACGCTTTTAAATATCTGAAATTTAAATGAAATGGATCAAAGCGGTAACTAAATTTTGTTGCTTAGTATTTCTATAGTCTTTTACTATTGTTTATAACAATAACACATAGTTTCCGGTCAAGCTTACTCCATTATTTACCCAATGTGATATACTGTTTACATGAAAATAATCAGTATCTTTTTTGTTGTAAGCCTCTCTATCAATTCCTGGGCGCAGTCTAAAGCTGTGAAAAGTTTTAAAGCTGTCTCCCATGAAAACCTAGGTTGTCCTATTAACTCTATTTGCTCCAAAGAATCTGGAAAATTAATCTCTCATTGGGAGAAAATGACTCAATCGATTGGCCATAAAGATAAAATAAAAAAACTAAAATCCTATCATAAAAAATTTGGGCTTCCCTTGTACTTCTTAACTAAGATTAGCTCGCAAGAATCTCTTGACTCCGTTTTATGGAATTCAAGGTGTAAGCTTCACAACCCAAGAAACCCGCAACACAATATCTATAAAGCAATGAAGTTTTTAAAAAAATTACCAACGTCTTCTGAAGTGATACTAACACCAATAACACTTTACCAAAATGAAGTTAAAACCAAGTATCAAACTCCTTACCAAGATCAAATTATTCTTATCAAAAATAATCAACTTGTTATCCTAAGAGACTATGATGACTTTTATTTTCAATTAGGAATAAAGCCTAATGGAGACTTTGAAGTCATAAACCTTCCAAGTAAAGTTATCTCCAAAGCGCTTGAAAGAAAAATTGTAGATACTAAATGTCCTGATAAGATAATCTATGATGATAACTATTTTACAAAGTCCTACTGTCAAAAAGTACTTGATTTAGATACCAATACACTTAAGACAATACAGTTCGCTTGGACTTGCCCTTAATTTATTTTTGAGAAAAACTGCTCTTTAAGATAAAGCTCATTTTCCTCAGCACATTTTGATGCCGATAAAATTGATCTTTCAAGTACAAAACCTCGGTGGGCATGATCTTTTTCCGTTAAAACTCTTATCGCTGTAATATCTTTTGTTTTAAATTTTCCATTTTTGAGTTGTTCTGCATACTCTACAATCATACAGATTTCATCATCGTTTGTAGATTTACAAAAACGAGCGTTCTTTTTATAAAAATAATGTCTTGTTGCTCTATTCCCCGTAACAACCCCTCTAACACCCGTTGCTGTTGTTGTTGGATTACAGATCGAACGAACAAGTGTCGAATCTTTTGTTATAACATCTCTAAAAACAGCTCTATTCATCGAAATAAACTCATACGTTCCAGAGTTAAGCTCTAGATTTGCTTCTATGGTAGCCTTAGTTCCAGTTTCACTTCCACACTGTGCTTCATTCAGATCAAAAACAAAGGTGTTATTGGTGGTTACAACAATATCTTTGAAGTAATTTTCTTTATCCGCTAATGCTAGACAAAAATCTTCAATCATCCCTTCTTCATTCGTAGAAAATTTATCGCTGGTAGAGGCTTCCCATACATTTCCAATTCTAGAATCGATTGGTCGTTCCGGCTCAACAATCTCAATTCCACATGACATAAGTGTAAAAAGCATAAGGAAGACTGATAATTTCATTATTTAATCCTATTAATGTAATTGGAACTCACAAAGAGCTCTCTATTTTTCTTTAGCCCAATAACAAAATCACCAAAC
>JABJPQ010000145.1 GCA_018663815.1 Halobacteriovoraceae bacterium
ATCCCCAATATCCGGCCATAAAAACTGTATTAAGTATAAGTGCAGAGATGAGTATTTTGGGTTTAAACAATAGCTCTAGTAATCTTTTAGGGCCTTCTGCTTTAAGTTTAACTCCAAATAATCCTGCAATAAATGTGGCGATAACACTTATACCCATGCTGACCAATGTTAGAGGTATCAGAACTGTTGGTACGATGAGGGGATGAACTTGCTCTATCATATTACTGTAAATTAACTCTTCCATTATTTCCATCTACCCATATTTTATCGCCATCTTTAAAATTTAAATGACAGTTATTAATTCCGCTTACCGCAGGTAATTCCATTTCTCGTGCTACGATAGCACAATGGGATAAAACACCACCTTTAGCCACAACAATACCATTCACTTTGGTAAAAAGAGGGGTCCAGCCTGGATCTGTCGCTTCTGCTACCAAAATTGTATTTTCCTCTATATTGTCTAGATCGACACTATTTATATCTGTGACAACTTTCACAACACCTTGGGCTAATCCAGGAGAGAGAGCTTCACCTTTGATTGATTTTTTTAAAAAGGTAGCATCTTTATTTAAAATAACATTTTCCAACTCACTTAGAGATATAATTTGAGGTAAAGAGAATTTTTTAAAGGCTTCTCGTTCTTCTTTTCTGGTTTTAATTAGGTCTAAGGTTTCATCAGTTAAACTTTTTAATGTAAGTCCAGTTAATTGAGAGATCTCCTTTTCATCCAACCAAAAAATGTCATTACCGATACCAAGTCTTTTACCTATTTCAAGAGCCAGAAAACGAATATGAGCATAAGGTTTTAAAAGTTCCATTTTCCATTGCTCTCTTAGTTCTAGCATCTCCTTTAAAAGACCCCATTCTTGTTTTATAATAGGTACCTTAAAGCTATTAAGAGCTTCAATTTCACTTAAGACTTGCTTGGATGTTTCTTTGCTTTTCATTTTATATTTAAGATAATCCTCTTTCTCTAAACGATAAAAAGCATCATCGCCAATTTCAATCCAACGAGGATTTGAGAGCTCAAGTTCTCCAGCTGCTCTGTGCCCATACCGAGACATAAAAAAGGCTTGTTTTTCCTTATAAGCACAGGATCTTTTAAAGTAATTTCCCATTTCCATTGTTGTTGTTTTGAGTCCAATACTCATCCATCTTTTTAATATAACTTGAGTTTCCTCTTTTCCTTTTATGCTGGATATAATTGTTGTGAGAGAGCTTAAGCTTGATTCTGTGAGAATAATAAGTATAAACGGGCAGTGGAGTGTGTGCTTTGCAAAGTTATGATATTCTTTTTGGAAACGGTTAATTAGTTGTTTATCACTCCAGTCATCAAATAAGTCTGGCTCCATTGGTCGACTCATATGGACTTTAAACTTATTAAGTTCTTTGCGACAATTTGAGAGTAACTTTTTCCTATTAGTACTCAGGTTCCAACCGACCTGCACCATTTTGAAAATTGTATAAGGAGTTTTAAGAATTGTTTCGAGATTAATTTTTTGCCAATCAAATTTTAGATGTGGTCTTGGCAATGGAATTATTCGGTAAGGAATTGGTCCGAAATAGAGTGAACTCATGAGGTCTAAATTAACATAAGCAGCACCAAAAACTTTGTCCAAAAGTGATTTTTTATGGGCTTCTTTTTTATCATTAAAGCTAATATAACCAAGCTTATGAAGTGCGTCCCCAAATGCATTGTGGGGAGAAAATGCTTTTTGCCAAAGCTTAAAGGTCATGTGGGTTGGTCTACCAGTCCATTCAGCAAATGTTTGTCCATCCCAGATTGTTTGCGGATCAAATTCTTTTTTAAGTCTTGCAAGCTCTATTCGGGATAAATTTTTTCGGTAAGATTGAGAGCGTAGAGATGTAATTGGTCTGGCCTGCAAAACATAAAGACAACCATCTTCTACGGCCCACTCCATGTCTACTTCATACCCAAGACTTTCTTTAACTTTTAAACCTGTATTGGCAACTTCCATGACTAAGTCAACATCATCAATTATGTTATGCCATTGGTCTTCATTATTTTTTGAAAAGGATTTTGGAGTTACCTTACCAGAGACTAAGTCCTCTCCCAGCCCTTCAATTAACTCTAGAATCCACTCATCACTTTCACCTCTGGGGTCTTTACTAAAGAAGACACCTGAGTATTTAGGAGTTAACATTCTTTGAATAACAACATTCATTCCTGCTTCAATCTCAGATCCTAAGAAATGTTTTCGGTAAGCTTTTGAGGAATGTTTATCTTTTGAGTTAAAACAAGATTTTATGGCCGCTTCGAGAGCAGATTTTTCAGTAATATCAAGAAACGTAGAGTTTTGTCCGGCAAAACTAAAGTCTTTGGAATCTTCCGATTTAGCAGAGCTTCTTATGGCCAGCTTACAATATGAGTTATCTTGCCACCACTTTTCAATTTTATCAAAATCATCCTTGGTTTTCGGTTGGCTTGTGAGTACCATTCCCTTTGGAACTGTAAAGTCTCTTTGATATAAAATACCAAGCATTTGTGCCTTACCACCTAGATAAGTATCTTCAAGTGTAATATCTTTGAATTCTACCAACATAGAAACCTCAGCTTTTTGATTTTTATATCTTTTCAATAGCATAATTTACATGATTTTAATCATTTTTATTTGTGTGCTTTAACTTATAGTGATCTAGGGAGATATATGGAAAATTATCAAAGACGTTTAAAAGAATTTTACACTTATCTGCAAGCTAAGACAGAGCGTATGATAGGGTATCCATCAAACCAAGTATATGATTACTCTGAACTTTATGACTTTTTTAAACTGAGTATTAATAACTTAGGCGACCCTTTAAGTAATGGACCCTTTAAGGTTAAGGCTCATGAGTTTGAAAAAGAGGTGATTGAATTTGTCGCTGAGATAACGGGTGTAGCCGATAATAATTTTTGGGGCTATGTTACTAATGGTGGTACGGAAGGTAATATGTATGGGTTATATGTTGCTCGCGAAATGTACCCAGACAGTATCGTTTATTACTCAGAAGAAGCACACTACTCAATTCCAAAAGTATTAAAACTGCTTAAAATGCCTTCAATTGCTATAAGTACTAACTCTAATGGAGAGATGGATTTAAAAGATTTAAAAAATGTATTGCAAGTCAATCGAACCAAGGTTCCTATTTTTATGGCCACTATCGGCACGACTATGAAAGGAGCAGTTGATTCGGTTAAAGGAATTCAAAACTGTGTCAGGGAGTTAGCATTTCCAAATCATTATATACATTGTGATAGTGCTCTAAGCGGGATGATTCTTCCCTTCTGTGAAACAGCTCCTGGCTTTGGAATTATTGACGGTGTTCATTCTTTTTCCATCTCGGGCCATAAAATGTTTGGCTCACCTATGCCATGTGGTGTTGTCGTTGCCAAAAAAGACTATGTTGATCGCATTGGAAGTTCGATTGAGTATATAGGAGCACTGGATACAACTCTGAGTGGGTCACGTAATGGGCATACTCCATTGTTACTGTGGTACGCGATTAAAAAACATGGCTTTGAAGGATATAAAACAACAGTCCAAGGATGCCTTGCTGTTGCTGACCATATTATTGACGAGCTCGCAAAACATGATATAAAAGCCTGGCGCAACAAATTCTCGGTCACTGTTATTATCCCCAGACCTTCTCAGCATATAATTGATAAATGGCAAATCGCAATTCAAAATGATATTGCTCATATTGTTAGTATGCCTCATGTGACAAAAGAGCAGATAGACCTTTTTATTATCGATTATGTTAAGGATATGACTTAGCTAGTTCATTTTTTCGTGTAAAAGATTGCATGAATTGCGCTAATAAACTAAGGATTAAATACCCACCGACTAGTGGCAGGGTTGTTTGGTTAAAACTCATTCCAATTACCACGGCCAAAGTTATAGAAAAAACATTTTGTAGTGTGCTTATAAATGCACTTGCTACTCCTGCAATATGGCCATGAGGGGCCATCGCAAGTGAGTTTAAATTACCAAATAAAATTCCCATACTTCCAAATGAGATCAACATATAAAGCATAAAAATTAAAAGAGAAGGTTGCTCTGCCAAATATAAAGAATAAGCGAGGTAAAGAGCCGATGTTATATTTAAATTATACAAGGCATATTTCACAAGCTTTAGCATACCAAATTTTTCTACCAGTTTAGAGTTAATAAAGGACGAGATTCCAATTGCTATAGCAAGGACTCCAAAGTAGTAGGGAAATTCTTCTTTTAAATAATAGATTTCTTGAAAAATTTGTTGTGCCGAAAAAATGTATCCTAAAAATGCACCAAATATTATTCCTGAGGATATAGTATGAATCAACGTTGGTCGATGTTGCCATAACTCAATAACCGATAGTTTAATTTGCAGTAAAGAAAGCTTTGATCTTGCTTCTTTAGGATGAGTTTCAGTAAGCCTAAATTTTAACCAAATCAAACCTATAAGGGCCAAGGCCATAAGTAAGACAAAAATACTTCTCCATTTGGTGAAACTAAGAATAATTTGTCCGATACTAGGAGCGATAGCAGGAACAATAACAAAGACCATCGTGATTAAAGACATTATTTTGGCCATCGAGTTTCCAGTGAACTGATCTCTGACAATAGCTAAGCTAACAATTCTCGTTGAAGCGACACCTATACCCTGTAAAAATCGGCTAAGTAAAAGTATTTCAAAACTGGTACTAAGAACAGAGAGAATGCAACCAAGGATAAAAAGAATAACCCCAAAGTAAATGATTGGTTTGCGGCCATAGCTGTCAGACAACGGGCCATAAAAAAGCTGTCCAATACTGAGTCCAAAAAAAAGTGAGCTAATAACAAACTGGGTATCATTTACATTTTGAACTTGAAATTCAGTACGTATTATTGCTAAGGCGGGTAAAATTGCATCGATGGCCAAAGCCGCCAGGGACATCAGTAATGCCATCAGACAGACAAATTCAAATTGTGATTTCATTGATTGCACAAAATAGCCTTAAATGGAAAAGTAGTTTAAGCTTTTCATTTTTTGCTCAAGATAAGGGTTGATACTCCACTCATTTTTAAATTGCAGGTATTTATTTATATTGTCTTCTTTGTTCATGACCGGTTGTGAGTTTCGTTTTGAGCAACGAAGTAAAATGTTTTTGGCCGTATGCTCAAGGTCAATAAATTCCATGCATTGTACTTTATAATCAGCGATTTCTAACAGCTGTGCACGCATTGAATCCGTAATGATTGCCGTTAGGCGGTCTTTTAAAATACCATGTTTTAACATGGCACTTGAGTTTTCATTGTGTAATTGTTGATTAAGTTCATGTTGACAGCAAGGAACAAACATCATTTGAGTTGCATTGTTTTTGAGTGAAAATAAAATAGCATCATCTGTTGCTATGTCACAAGCATGAAGAGTAATGACAAAGTCTATTGGTTGATCCGTTTGAAAATTATGAATTTGGCCATGGACAAAATTTAGGTGTGAGAAATTTAGTTTGCTAGCAAGCTGGTTACAATGATCGATAACCTCTTCTTTGATATCTATGCCAGTTATTTTGACTTGGGTTTTTAGGACATTTTTAAAGTAATGATAGATGGCAAATGTTAAGTACGATTTGCCACATCCAAAGTCTATAATGTGTTGAGGAGATCCATCGTGCTTGGTATATAAGTTATCAACTAATTCAAGAAAACGATTAATCTGTTTGAACTTTTTATAAAAATTAGGTTTTACCTTTCCAGATGGTTCCATCACTCCAATTTCGATGAGAAATGGGCAAGGTATATTGTCTGGAATGAGATAGTTTTTTGTTCGATTACCTTTTGAAACATGGGCAATATCTGATTTTTTTTCAATAATCTTACCAACAAGTTTTTTGTTAAACAAAACTTGATATTCAATTGAGTCTGACTTTATGAGAAGTTGCTTATATGCTTGCAGTAGTTTCGGTAAATCCTTAGTTATAAATTCACTTTTTAGAATTGTCTTAATGTCATTATGTTTTTGATGTCTAAACTCAACTTTTAACTCATTGAGATTTGATACTGACTTGGCATGAATACTTTTTATCACATTTGTTTTCTCACGCGGTGCTGAAAAAGTACAGCTATGCATTTCGTTAGATTGTAGTAAATCTCTAAATATCTTTGATGCTTTTTCCATGTTTGAATCTATAGCAGTATTGCTAAGTATTTGAAAGTAATATAAAAAACCTTAAGTAAAACTTATCTATTACATAAGTATTCATTAAAGGTATGCCGCGCATCATTGTAAGTTGTTGAAATTATTGTGGACATAAGTCTATAAAAAATATAGATAGTCTTTAAAAAAATCTATCCTCGTTTTATAGTCCCGCAAGACTTTAAACCCCATTGGAAGTTGTTGTTATGCTTAAGAATATGAAAGCTAAAATTTTTATTCTCGCAATCCTCTTAACACAGATTTGTTTTGCAATTCCTGAACAGTCTTTAATCACAATTAATAAAACCCAATTTAAAAATACATCCTTAGAAACGTACTTCTCCTCATCCTATTTAGTAGAAGATAGTAAGCAAAATAAAGCGAATGTTTTAAGATTAAAGGCAGGAGTTGATTTATCTCAAAAGTGGAGTTCAACTTTTAAGTTCGATCTCAATGCAAATTTTAGCTTAGAAAGTGGAAGAACTGATTCTTTATATGATAATAGTCATTGGGAGCCCTCCAATGATTTTAGTTCTAATCGGGCAGAATTTGTTTGGCAACCTTTAAAAATGATTGAGCTAAAAGCTGGTGCAATCAATTTGAAAGACTTAGACTCTAGACTTTTGTTAAGGCGAACAGCATTTTTAGGAACAA
>JABJPQ010000121.1 GCA_018663815.1 Halobacteriovoraceae bacterium
GAACCCATTCAGCATTTCTCACCTTTAATTTACTTCTCATTTTGACCTCCACATAATTTTTGAAATTTAGCTCTCATTATTAATCTCCTTTTGCTAGTCTGAATACTTTCGTTTTCCTTTTGGGTTAATAAGTGCTGGCAAACTCATATTTAATCTTCTGTATGGCCAATGCAGGAAGATGCCCTTATTGTTTTTTCGTTTAACGTAGGGGCCAACTCCTAAAAAGAATGCCAAAAGCAGAAACATTGTAGGCCATGAGTAAAAAATGACTCCAAAAATCAAGACAATAAAAAGGCTTATGAAAACATCACTAAGTTCCCAATATTCAAAAACAACAATTGGCGAATCAATAGTTTGACTTACTTTTCGTCCGTGTTTTTCTTTAATTTCTGAATAGTTATACATTTTTACTCCTAATTAAAAATTCCGTTACCACCACCAATGGAGAAAATATTTTCAACCCAAATTGGCGCTGTTCCAAAAATTATTGCCGCAATAATACAAATGATAGCTACGCCAAACCTTTGTTCTTTTAAGTTATGACCAGCAGATAAAATGCTGATTCCTGCAAACAATCTGGCACCCCACTTAAAAAGTCCTGTATCGATAATTCTTAATACAGTTCCGGCGGCTTCTAGTTTATCTGATGCATCTGCACCCGGAATTCTTGGACCAGCGTGAGCAAAAGATACTAATGCCATGGAGATAAAAATAAACCACCACCAAAAATGCGGATGCCTTGGATCATTCTTTGAAATACTATGGCCTCCAGATGTATTTAAAATTGAGTTGGCCAATACCATATTCATAGTTCCTCCTTAGTGTTTGTAATATGAAATCCAAAAATCATAATTTTTCTCCTTCTTTTATTAATGCAGTCATTGCCTCGACACTTTGAAACCCTTGTATGGGAGGATAAAGAATTTTCTTCTTCAAATCCGCAATCAAGGTGAATGGAACGGCTTTGATATTCTGCTTTTTAATTTCTTGTTTTGATGCTTTACGAGTTGGTATTGGGTAACGACTCCTTTTAACTTGCGCATCATCGGTTTGTAGCGCCTCAACATAAATGCCACGACTCTGCAAGGTCAGAAGTGTATTAAACATTCTTTTGCAATGAGGACAATTTGAATCAAAATACATTCTAATTCGATAACGAGAAGGATCGAATTGTGTATTAGTATTCACGGACTTTTCTTTGATAATTCTTTTAACATCAGAAGTAAGCCCAGAGTTTTTTGTTAAGTACTCTTTCATGCGAGTTTGAAGCCGCTGATTTAAAGAATTTTTCTTCTTATTGTATGCAATCCAATTACTGATATTAGAATCTGTTGGATTACGGGCCAATTCTATAAAAGGCTTTGGAGGGGTGTAATTGCCTTCCTTAAAGAATTCGTCGTTCTTTGGGTCTAAATACTTAGACCATTTGAATGGCTTATCCTTCTTTTTTTCCTTTTTGTCTTTGTTTTGGAACTCGTTTGTGGTCGTAGTTCCTAGTTCTTTTTTCCATTCTCCCAGTAATTGATACCGTCGTAGAAAAAGTTTAATTCTTCACTTTTCGCTTGATGTGATACTAAACAAAGAAAAAATAATAATCTAACTACATTATTCAAAATTTGCTACCTCCTTAAAATCTATTAGCCCACTACAAGCTTTTTCTATATATTCATCTAATAATGACTTTTTTGGTTTTAGCTGATGAATATTTGCTAGCTCTGTTTTTGTTAAATACTCCATTACTGGTACACGGCCTATAATTCCATTCTTACATTTGGAACAGCCTTTATTATTCCTTGATTTAAAAGTATTTTTATCTACTAGTTGAGATAAAGGACTAATCTTAATAACTTCATCTAAATTTGCTTCAAAAGAACAAAAAGGACATAGTTTTTTTATTAATACTTGGGCAGATGAAAACTTTAAATTTGAATCAATCATAAATTGTTCAACTCCCATATTCTTTAGTCGTTCGACTACCTTCGCTGCATTATTTGCATGAAGAGTTGAAATAACTAAATGGCCTGTGGCAGAGGCCTTAAAACAAAGATCAGCAGTTTCATAATCTCTTATTTCACCCACAAGAATTACATCAGGGTCTTGCCTTAAGATAGCTCTTAGACCATCAGCGAAGGTTAATGAATCCTTAATTTCAATTTGATTAATACCCTTAAAGGTATATTCAACAGGATCTTCTAGGGAAACGATATTTTTTTTCTCTTTATCCAATGAATTGAGAAGACTAAAGAGCGTTCTCGTTTTTCCACTTCCAGTTGCACCAGAAACAATAATTACACCATTCTTCTCATTTGCTGATTCAACTAAGTCTTTTACTACATCTTTACTTAGGTTGACTGAATCCAAATTGAAGTCAGTAGTCATATCAAGTAAGCGAAGTACTATTTTCTCTCCATAGAGAGTGGGCGTACTATTGACCCTAAGTGCAAGTTTCCATGAAGGTAATGATAGTCGACTGTCTTGTGGTCGATTACTAATAGCGATTGATATATTACAAAGCCGTTTAACTTCTTGAATAAAACTTTGACGATATTCTTTGTCCAAAGTTTTATATATGAACAAATCACCATTAACCCTAATTCTTATAACCAAACAATCCGTGTTCGGCTCAATATGAATGTCACTTGCTGATATTCTTTGGGCCTCCTTTAGGCATTCTCTAAAGAGAGAAGTGTACGGAGCATTTTTTCCAATCTTTTCTTCATTTGTTTCTCTATACTCTATTGTCAATTGTCCCATATTACCTCCCGTATCCCACGCACATAGGCTTCATTGAAGCAATTGCTGCCTGAGTCGTTGCTAAATATGGAATATCTCTTTTACAGGTAACTGGTTTCCAGATAACAAACAAATGACCATTTAGTTTTCCACTGGTAAGTCTTCCAATGTCCCGAACATTCTTGATTGTGTCCAAAAGTCCAATATTTTGGCCTTCTCGAAAACACGAACTAGAACCGGGACTTATCATTTGCCATTTTTCGCCATATGTTGACGGAGTTGCCATAAAAACTTCTGATGAAATCGACTTCATCCGTGAAGCGATCATCAAGGCACCTGTAAGGGATGCAGGCCCATTGTGACTTCCCATTCGAGGGTAAAATACACCCCAGCCATTACATGCGGAATGAGAAGAGGGAGGAAAGCTAGGCAGTGGAGGAAGTTTAATGCTGCACATAGGAGAATCAGAAGCTATAGAAATATCTGTTCCACCTGTTACAGAAGTAATAGC
>JABJPQ010000101.1 GCA_018663815.1 Halobacteriovoraceae bacterium
AAAAAGATTTTAAAAAATATTGATGCTATGGCCCCTAAAGAGTTTGCCCACAAAATTCTTATCCGAGATACTTGCAACTCAGCTAAAAATAAAATAACTTTGCCGGCATTTAAAAATAAATATCTAGAAGAAAAAGATTTAAAAAATGAGAGCATGCTTTTCGAGAAAATTACCAAACTCATCGATAGAGATATTCCTCCTGCAATATCATTTTGTCTTAGCCCAAGGGTTAAGGGAACAAGAGTCTGCTCTCTACATGAAGCTGTTGTTTCAGGGTATCGTAAAATATGTAACGCCGCTAAAAAATGTAAATCTATGCTAAAACTACAGAACTCATGGGGCAAAACATGGCAAGATGAATATCAAGGTGGGTGGGTTGATGCTGATATTCTGTTAAAGTACAGTTTAAATGTTCCCATAAATAAAAAAGATGTAAAGCCTCGAAAAAGATATCCCAATATTCTCACCTGGATTGAACCAACATTTCCAAACAAAGTTAAAAAGATTACCAACAAAAAACCAACGAAAAGTAGTATAAAAAAACACCAAAAGAAAAAAGTAACTGTCACTACTCCTCAGGATACAAAGGTACCTACTTTAAGTAATCAAGATGTTACATCAAAGAAAACAAAGAAAAAACAAACGCTTTTCTTATGTAAAAAAGGGCGTTTAGTTGAATTTAACTCCAGTACGACAGAAATATTCGAACTAAAAAAACAAGGGTATGTTTGTAAAAAACGCTAGATTCCATATGTTAAAGCTAAGTACTTTTTTCAAACTGATAGTATGTTTGCTCTATAAGTACTATTCATTGGTTCATGAAAAGCTCTATTTTACTACAAGTTACCATATTCCTTAACATCCTCCTTGTGATACCTTCCGCAAATGCGAATGAATCATATTATAGTCAATTAGAGCGGTATCAATTCAACTCTGTTGCTTTGATTTATAAATTAAAAAACAAACAAAATACCTACAAAACTAAATGCAGTGGAGTAATATTTGATGCAACAACAATTTTAACAGCTTCACATTGTGTTCAGTTATGTGACTGGGAAGAATGTGATGTAATGAGCGAAAAGGACCTTAAAATATTAAGAGGGAAAGGTGTTAGCTCAGGAATTATAACAGCAGATAATTATAATCAAACAAATATCCATACAGTAAAACGTATTCTTGCAAACCCATATCACGTAAGCATTAATAGACATCAGTGGAGCAGCGATATTGCTATCATAAAACTTAACTCTCCTTTGGCACAAAACTCTTTTGTTCCCATAAATATTTTCCCGGCCAGAGAGCTTTCACTTGAATATGAGCATACTCATCTTAAACTCTCCCCTCTTCACACTGTAGTAGCAGGTTTTGGCTCTCAAGAGGACCAAGACTTTAAACGGATAAAGTATGGAGAGTTAAATATAAGAGCAACATTTGGCCCAATTGACCCTAAATCTCCAATGGACTTCTACTTAAATAGTAGTTCTTGGCAATTACACTCTAAAGGCTCACGTAACTCTTTTTCTATATGCAAGGGAGACTCTGGTGGACCAATTTTTATGCAATTTGAAGGAAATGATCTATATGAAAAAGGCTGGTATTTAATGGGTGTACTTTCCACAGCTGATTTTTTCTCAAGAAAAAATGAAAATGGTACAATAATCAAAAGTCGTTGTGGCTTGAGTGAACATACGATTATCGATTACCATATGAAGTGGATAAACTGGACACTGGATTTATTGGCTCATTAGCTCTGTGCTTAGCTTATTGTATACCTGTGTCTTTTGGATTAGTTAATTACACGCTCTGGGTAAATGATTAATATTAATACCACCAACTAGTATTCATTTTTCAAAGAAAACGTGTATTATATTAAGTATGCCTATGAAATTTCGAAAAGAGATTAAACTTCCAAATAAGCTAATTATCGTTAAACTTAGCTCTTTAGCTGTCACGTTTACAGATGGCCATCTAAACCTCATTCAAGTCAAACAAATCTGTAGCGACATTAGTGAGCTTATTAAAAAAAAGAAACTTAACATTATTATTGTTAGCTCTGGTTCTATTAATGCTGGTCGAAACTTATTACCTAAGAAAAGAAAAGAAGAAATTTCATTTTTACTGGCATGCTCATCTATTGGGCAGCCGATTTTGATGAATATGTTTGCTCAAGAATTTAAACAATATGGTCTTTTTACCTCACAAGTACTCCTAACCCATGAAGATCTCAAAAATAAAAAACGCAGTCATAATATCAGAGGAAGCATTAGTACTCTTTTAAAGCATGGGATTATTCCTATTCTAAACGAAAATGACTGTGTAAGTTTTGATGAAATCACGGTTGGTGATAATGATCAACTTTCGGCCATGATCTGTGAAACAATGAATGCTGATCTTCTTTGCATGTTAACAGGAGCTGATGGATTGTATAGTAAAGATCCAACCCAAGAGGATGCTATTCACTACCCTATTATTCATTATGAAGATGAACTAAAAGACTTAAGTACGCTTAGCCAAAAAAGTGTTGGACGAGGTGGAATGAAAACAAAACTACAGGCCATTAGAAAGCTAACACCTTTAGGAACGGGCGTTGTAATAGGTTCATACACTAAATACACTCCTATTTTACGTTTGCTTTGTCAGCAAAGTGGTACTTTATTTACAGCAGATAATAATCCGTCAAACTTAAAGAAAAGATCGTGGATATTAACTCGAGTTCGTGATCATGCCATTATTAAAATTGACCAAGGAGCAAAA
>JABJPQ010000368.1 GCA_018663815.1 Halobacteriovoraceae bacterium
GGAAAATTTCAGTATATGCTTTCTCGCGCCTGTGAAGTTGAAAGACAGACTCCAGGAGCAGGAGTGAACTTTCTTAAAGAAAAAAATCGTCCAAATAGTGAAGTACAAGTATTTATTCATCATCCCAATACAAGCTATCGCGCAGCGAAGGAGTTTGCGAAGGAGTTTTCAAACCCCGAAGTTTTAAATTTTATAAAGCTACATCATGAAAAAAGTGATGGGACAGGCTTTCCTAAGGGGTATCGATATTCTTGTATGAGTCAAGCCGAAACGTTGTTAGTCTTTTGTGATTATTTAATCCCTTTTTCGGAGCACTTATTTTCAAGGGGAGATGGACATTTAATCTTAAATGAATACTTTGAAATTTTAAAAAAGATTGAAAATAAAGAACTGCTCCCCATTCAAAAAATAATCTCATCTTGGGAAAAAATTATGAGCTGGGCCGTTGAAAAAATGGAGGTTGCAAGTTAATGGACGCTAAAAGAATAATTCATATTCTTGATTTAACCTCTGGTTTTAATGAAGCGTTTAAGACTTACCTTGAAGGTGATCAATACCATCTGTACCAACGAAATGAAGTTGAAGATATCGAAGTTCTTGACTATATCGTTGTTAATACCACTGCCTCAGCTAACGAAGCATGCAAGGAATACGATACTAATAAAAATAATATCCAAATTATTTGCTTGGGTAACCTTGAGGATGTTCATCATTTTTTATTAGCAAATGGACGATTAATTTTAAATAATGATTTTAACGATTCTCCCTTAACAAAATTTATATTAGATAGTTACTTTAAACAAATGATTAATATTCATTTGGATGAAAACTTTCATGAAAGCTTAGGTGATTATAAGCAATTTGTTATTACAAATCATTTAGCGGCAGGGACATCAATTGATGAATTATCAACGTATGCGTTTGATAAAGGATTTAACCTTGTTCCCTTGCGTAGTTTTGTTGATCATGTTTTGTATTACTTTACCTACTTAAAGCAAGCTGGTTTGGCAGGTATCCCTTACGAGTTTGAGTATGCCAGCAACAATGAGTTTATGGTTCTTAATACTTATGTCTCAGTGAAAAATTTTGTTGCAGAATATATGATCGACTCTTTTGGCGATGTTAACTCCAAAGATCCATTAAGTTACTTATTAGGGGTTATTTCACGAAGTTGTGATTTTTTAGATATCACATACATCGAAGATCCGAGTAAGATTGTGCTGTCAGGAGTCTTTTTTAAGGCTGATGTTAAATCACTGGATGGGATTTCATTTAAAAATGTTCTCACAAGCTCTCAAGTTGAGCTTAAACTGGAACAGAAAATTGAGAGTTTTATTTCTCACAAAGACAAAACACAGCAAATACAAGCGATCCAGAATCAATTGGAAGAAAAGCCGTTGCTTGGTGGTTTTGCGCAAATTGTTTCCCCGCTTGAGAGTGATTCGATATTAAATAAGGAGCCAGATTTATCAGATGAACTACTTGAATTTATGATTAAGGAATTCGAAAAAACTTATCCAGATAAAGATCTCTCTGAGTTTAAGTTAGAGCATTTTTCTAATATTAAGAAACTTTTTCGAGATCAAGCTTATATCGATAAACTAACTGCAGCTGATGAGTTGTACATAATTGAGCGGATTCAAAAAAATCGTCTCTGCAACGCTTATGAAACTGAAGCCCAAAAAGTGAGAGATGAGGTCCAAAATAATCCAGATTTTGTCAATTTAGTTCAAAACTCAATGGGAGACGAAATTGCAGATAAAATGTCTGCTCATGTTGACCTAAGTAAGTTGAATGATCTTTTAGCGGCGAAAGAACCTATCGTTGAACCGGTTCACATTACAGGTCCACAGGAAACTGTATTTGGCTCGTTCAAGCCAAGTGTTTCTAATTTTTCTATGGATGCAGCTTTTGATTCGATTTCGCCTGATTTTGATGAGGGAAATTTTGATTCAGATTCTATTCTTAGTAGCATGGCCAGTGATTTAGAAAAATCTTCACTTCAACCCCAAGAACAATTAGCGGATACAGGCTTTAATGTGAATGGTTTTGATGAGAATTTTCCTGCCTTTGAAGCTGATAATTTTGATGACCTTTTGCCTAGTGATCC
>JABJPQ010000329.1 GCA_018663815.1 Halobacteriovoraceae bacterium
GTTAACTATACGAGTGAAAAATTTTTTGGTGAAATTAGTTTAATAAATAGTTCAATTTACCCCATTAAGAAACGGGTGTTTTTTGACTCACCGATGTCGGGTATAATAACTTTCCTATATAAAGATAAAACCTATGTCACAGGTAGTGATATGCCTGTGCGTAAGAGGAATTTAAAAACATCCTTGGCCGCTGTTGATATTGAGCTTGGTGCGAACGAGGAATCATCTCTTTATTTATCTCGGGTGGGGTACCATGCTTGGAATACTAAGATTTATATGGGAACAGTTAAGGAATTTGAAAAGTTTGAATTAAAAAAGTATAATGTTTTTCCTTATTATATTGGAGCTGTTTATGCGCTTATCTTCTATAATTTATTTTTAGTTTTATTTCTAAAGAGTAATAAATATCTAATCTATAGTGTATTTGCGTTTTCTTTTTTAATGGTCATATTAAATGTTCATGGCGTTCTAGATCGGTTTGATTTTTTTGAAACCTTCACACCTTCAGCTCACTTAATTATCAATACGATTTTTGCGACATTGATGGTTCTTATTTTTGGTTACGCATTCTTAGATGGCCATAAATATCTTAAAGATATGAGAAAGATAAGAAATTTGCTATTATTACTTACTATTCTTCCGCTTCCAATTGTTTTGAGTCCAATGGATAGAACTTATTTTCACCTCTTTGGGTATTATGTCGATTTTAATATTTTATTATCGGCATTATTTTTATTCTATTTATGCTTTCTTGGAATTAAGCGTGGTGCTCCACTTGCAAAAATTTACCTTCTCTCTTGGTTTTGTGTTTTTGGAGGAGTTTTCTTATACTTTGGAGGTCTCCACACTTTTTTGCCTGAAAATATGATGACTAATAATGGATTACTGTTTGGTAGCATCGCTGAAATGATTGTTTTGGCGACAGGGCTAGCATATCAAGTGGCCATAATTGATAAAGATAGGAAGGAAGCAGAAATACGTGCCCTAGGCAAAGAAAGATATCAAAACCTAGTTCGAGTGATTTCCCATGATATTTCTAACTCAATGCAGATTATCATCATGGCCATCTCTCGCTTAAAGAGTCTTTGTTTAGATGAAAAACCGACTTATATAATAGAAAAAATTGAAAAATCTACGGCTACGGTAATCGATGTTTTGAAGAGTATTAAAATGCAAGAAAAATTTTTACAAGATAAGTCTTCTATTAAGCTAGAGAGGGTTAAGCTTAAAGAAACTTTACTAAAGTGCTTGTCTTCCAATGAAGACATCATTCTTGATAAAGGCTTGCAACTGACTTCAAATTTTCCTGACTCTGAAGTGTATGTTTATGCTGAGAAAACGAGTTTACAAAATAATGTGTTAGGAAATATTTTTTCTAATATTATAAAATTTGCACCTGAGAATTCTACTGTTTATATGAACTTGAGCTATTCGGCCGATAAAGTTATTTTGAAAATAAGTGATACTGGGCATGGATTTTCAAAAGAAGCCTTAAAATTATTCGATTCAAAACTTGATATGACGTACTCAACTTATGGTACTAAAGGTGAGGTTGGAACCGGCTTTGGAATATCAATTATTAAAAATTATATGGATATGTATCAAGGTTCAGTGACTGCATTTAATGAAAATGGGGCCGTATATGAACTTTCTTTTTTACTTGGGAGGGAGTAATCTCTCTTCGATGTTCTTTATAACTTGGTCAATAATCTCAGTAAGATTATTTCCTACTGTTTTATCAATCAGACTAGCTGCTGAGTGAGAGTGGCCACCACCTCCAATTGAGACTGCAATATTTCCAACATCATATTCACCGCTTGAGCGAAGACTTACTTTTACTTTATCACCGTCATCTCTAAACATACATGCAACCTTTACATTATCAAGGATAAGTAAATTATTAATAAAGCCATGTGTATCTTCAATATCAGTATTAAATTCTTTTAATTCATCTTCCTTTAGAACGATCCATGCAATTTCTTCATTTTTACTACAGTTTGCACTTGAAAGAACTTTTCCTAGTAAATGCATGTGTTGAATTTTTTTAGTTCCATAAATCCCATTATAAGCACTAGGTGGTTTTATTCCTGTGGCCATTAACTTTGCTATAAGCTCATGGGTTTTTGCTGTAACTGTTGGATACCTAAAACTACTTGTATCAATTAAGATTGCAGTATAAAGAGGTAATGCCGTCTGTTCATCAAATTCAAGACCGCTATTAAGAATAAGTTCACCGACAACTTCTCCGGTGGCAGCAGCTTTCGTATTAATACAATGATCAAGCATTCTTGCTTCATTACATGGGTGATGATCAATGTAGAGAATAGGACATTGAAGCTCTTGGTGAAGGGCCCGAAAATGTTTACCTGTTCGGTCAATAATATTTGTATCGACAATAATGATTAGGTCTGGCTCAAAGAAAAAGTCCTGCTTAAATCGCTCAACTCCTATGACAACACTTTGAGTATCTAAATATTTATACCTCTCAAGCAGCTCTACGTTATTTACACAGAGAGTTTTTTTTCCTAATTTCCTGAGTGCGAGACAAAGACTTATTTCAGAACCGATTCCATCAGCATCAGGGTATGAGTGAGTACTAATAACTATACTTTGCGCATTTGTGATGGCTTTTTGAAATTTTGTTATAATATTCATAAGTTAAATATCGGCAATTTAACAGCAAAACTCAATGATTATAAAATAAAGATTAGTGGCGTTTTATACTCGGTTATTCTTGTGTATTAGTTCGTTTTCATCTGATACAAAGACTTGTATCATTTAGACATGAGTAAGGCGATAGAAGTTGATTGCGTAAGTATGACATATTCACGGGAATTAGTTTTAAAAAACATTTCATTTTGTGTTAATAAGGGGACTATTCATGGCTTCCTAGGACCAAATGGCGCTGGTAAAACCACAACAATGAAACTTTTAACCAAGGTTTTACATCATCAAACGGGTAAGATAAAAATTCTTAATCAAGATCTTTCCCGACCGGATCAGTTTTTTTATAAGAAAATAGGCTTTTTACTAGAAGACCCTCCTTTATATCCTGATCTTACGGTCACTGAGTATCTTCATTTTATGGCTAAAATTAAACGTATTGAGAAAGGTAAAATTCAAAAACATATTAGCTATTGCTTGGATGTTCTTGACCTGATTAATGTCAAAGATCGATTAATTGAGAATTTATCAAAAGGCTATAAACAAAGAGTTGGTATTGCTCAAGCTATTATTCATATGCCCGAAATTGTTATTTTAGACGAGCCCACTAATGGTCTTGATCCTCAATCTGTAATTGAAATCAGAAATTTAATTCTAAATCTCAAAAAAGAGCACACTGTTTTGCTGTCCAGTCATATGCTGCATGAGATGAGCTTAGTCTGTGATGATATCACAATTATTTCCGAGGGAAGAGTGCTAGAGTCCGGTAGTCTCGAATCGTTACAAGAAAAAATAAATAACACCCAAGAAGTTATTGTCGAACTTGCTGATCACAATCCACAGTTTGAGCAATATCTGTCAAAGCACCAGACGATAAGACATTATGAATCTATGCAGCAGGATGAAATATTTAGGTATATTATTACACCTAATGAACGAGTTGAGTTAAGACCACAAATGGCTAAAATGGCCATTGAGCTTGGGGCAAGTCTTTTAAGGATCGATAGAAAAGAATATAGCTTAGAGGATCTTTTTGTTAGCGTAACGGGGCAACATGATTAGAGCAATTTTATTTAAAGAACTACGAGTCTTTTTCAGAAGCCCACTTGCTTATATTATTGCAGGTTTATTTTCACTAATTGTTGGGTGGATTTTTTTTAATCAACTCTCTTACTTTGTAGAAAACATTCAAAAGATACCTGTTGCGATGAGAAATCAATATGATTTTTCTAATGAAGTTGTCATTAAATTTTTTGGTAATATCAATTTTTTACTCTTATTTATAACCCCTCTCGTTACTATGAAAATATTTTCAGAAGAGTTTAAAGAAGGGACGATTGACATCTATTATACTTCTGCCGTTTCTGACTATGAGTTGATTCTCGGAAAATTTTTAAGTGTTATTGTGCAAGGGCTTTTTTTACTGGCCACAACTTTCATCTTTCCCTTCTTTTTAAGTAATATTCAATTGTCTGATGTCAGTTTCATTTTTACTGGTTATATTGGTCTTGTCCTAAATTTTACATGCTATGCAGCTCTAGGGTGCCTAGCTTCATCTTTGACAAGACACCAGATACTATCCGCATTAATGGCATTTATTTTAATTTTATTTATTTGGATGATGACTATGTTTGCACAAATGACGAGTAATTATCTCTTCTCTGAGATATTGAGTTTCATTTCAATAAATAAGCATTTTGAAAATTTTGTTAAAGCAAATATTTTTATCTCTGATATTACTTATTATATGAGTTTTATTACTCTTATTTTGTTACTTATAAAAAAGCGACTAGGAATGAGGCAATGGATATAAGTCTGTTAAAGAAACTCTCTGTCTTTATCGCTGTCCTGCTTTTTTTTGCATGTATTGCGCTCTACCTTGTTGTACCTGAGTATTCTTCCTTCTCGTTTTCTTTATTCGGAGTTGCAAGCTTTATAGTTTTTGTGCACTTATATTTTAATAGAATCGATATTTGGACATTTATACGCTCATCACTTTTTAAAGTTATCTGTTCTCATCTTTTAAATTTATTTTTACTTGTGTGCGTTCTTGCAATGATTAATTTTCTAGCAGTAAAAAATGATTACTTTACAGATTTCACTACTAATAAGTTGCATACATTATCCGATCAATCCTTAAATACATTAAAGCTATTAGAAAAAAATAAGATGAAATTTAAATTATTTGCAACCAGGGTAACATGGAAAAAATACCTAAAGCTATTATCACTGTATAAAAGTAGCAGTCGAAACGTTGAACTAGAGGCTTTTGATGTTAGTCAAGAGGTTACTCTCACTCAACTGTATAATATTACGGAAAACGGAACTTTAGTTATTGAGTATCTTGGAAATACCTACCAAAGTGTTATTAAAGATGAATTATCAGTTACAAATTTATTATTTAAAATTCTTAATCCAAAAAAGAAAACTCTTTACTACTCTGTCGGTCATAATGAAATGGGATTAACCGATAAAAATTTAATGGGGGGAGATTTTCTGAGGGATAAAGTTTTAAGTTCAAACTATAATTTAAAACCACTTGAATTGCAAAAAGGAATTCCAGCAGATGCTGCGGCTCTATTAGTCTTAAATCCTCAAATTGAATTCTTAGAAAGTGAAATCGAACAAATGGAAAAATACCTGACTAAGGGAGGAACTCTTCTCACAACTTTATCCCCTCAGTTTAATGGAATATTGTTTACAAAATATCTCACTTTTTTAAAAAAGTTTGGTGTTAGCTACCATAATGCTCTCATTCTAGATCGACTTGCAGAACAACAAGGTTCGCAAGCATCTATACCTGTTGTTAACTCTTATGATAAACAACATATCATTACAAAAAATTTAGTCGATAGAACTCTATTTCCGGTCAGTGGTGTAATATCTTTATCAAAAAGCAAAATGTATCAATGGAAAACATTACTAAAATCCACACCCTTTCCTGGGAGTTGGGGAGAAACAAGTTTTGATGAGATTAGAACAGGTAAAGCGCAGTACAATGAGGATGAGGATTTCAAAGGTCCCATGAGTATTGTTGTTGCGGGAGAGTATCGAAAATCTAGAATTCTTGTTTTTGCTTCTGCTAGTTTTATTTCTAATCAGTTTCAAGGACAATCAAATAACTTTAATTTATTTTTAAATTCCCTTTCTTGGCTAGTTAGAGAGGAAGCTCTTATGAGCCTCACGAGACCAAATTTAGAAGGAAATCTTATTTACATTTCAGACATTCAATTATCTTTAATTTTTTATTTTACGGTGTTATTTTTCCCGTTTCTCTTCTTTGGCTATGCTATCTATATGTACCGTAAACGGGGTAGTATGTGATGCGAGCGAATCTCATACTAACGACAATCTTAGCCTTTCTTCTCTCAATTGCTTATTACTCAGAAGAAGTTGTAAAAAAAGAGGTTGAGCATAAAAGAATATTAGCCAATAGGTTGATACCGCAAGAGTTTCCCATTGCAGAGCTTCGAACAAAGAATTTTCATATTGTAAAATTGGATGGGCGTTGGTCTTCTCCAGTTACAGATTGGAGCTTAGATCAGAGCATAATTACTTCCTTGTTAGATGTTTTTTCAAAAATTTATATAAGTTCTTTAATCGAAACAACAAAAAAGAAAGAATTTATAGGAGAGGAATCTTCTTCTTTTGAAGTTAAGATTAACGGGAAATGGCAAAAATACATACTTGGACGTGTCTCTAAAGCATCAGGTGCTTTTTATGTTCAAAGAGAAGGAGAAGAAAAAATATATATCTGCTATGATGATTCATTTCTGGATGAAATCCATAAAAATCAAGTTGACCTAGATTTTAAAAAATACTTACGACTTAAAGGATTGCTAGATATTACAATTAATCCCTTGCTTAATCAGGATATACTTGGGGTTTTAGGGATGAAGTCTCTCAAGCGTGTTAGAATTGATAATAAACGAAATCGATGGTTTGAGCTCGACTTTATTAAGTCTACCACTGAGCCAAAAATCTACCCCGAATTTAAATATTTAAATTTGGCCAAAAGGTTTAAACAACAATTTAAATCCATTAAAATAAAAAAAGTTATATCCAATGGCAAGTATGTTTTAACTAATTTGCGTAGCACGATTGAAATAGAAGACCATGAATCAAAAAAATCTATGTTGAAGCTCTTTATTGGGCTCAATGGTAAGTTTGGTTATTTTTTGAAGTTGGATGGACATGCTGGTCTTTTAGAGCTTGATCTGTCCAAGAAAAATATATTTTTTACAAGCGTACAAGATTTTTGGAACCGTAAAATTAATTATAATTTAAAATTTTCAGAGCAAAAAAACATTCACTTTAAGCTTGGGAAATCAGCAAAGAAATTTTATTCGTTTTATATAGATGATATTGAAAAGTTTGAGATTAAAACAAAAAATAAGCAGGTCAATTTTATTAGTAAGGTACACATGAACTTCTTGTTTAATGTCGTTTTAAACCTCATTGACTTTAAGCAAGCTAAATATGTTGAGAGATTGACAAAAACGAATAAAGAAACATTTGACTTGCACCTTAAAGTATTTCGAAAGTCTCTTGGGATTAAATTGGGCAAGCACCTCATTACGGTTTTTGATTTTGAGAGCAAAATTGCTTACTATTTTGATTATAATACTCAACAAATTAAACCTGGTTTTTTTGATAAAATCTTTACAGTAGTGAACAAATAAATCATAGTTAATAGATGAAGTTTATTGATTTATTTACGAGTTTTATCCATTATTTGATTCACCCATTTAAATCCCATGAGAATTTTTTACATCCAGAGATTGAGTCGACTCCGGGGTTCTTAAGGTTAACGGCATATGAATCTTTAATCCTCTCATGGGTCTTTGTTATTATTAATGGGATCCTGCGTATTATTTTACTTAATTTTGTTATTCTATTTCTGGTTGATCTCGTTGCAAGCTCCTCAGTTGATTTTTCAAGTTTTATCGATCTTAAAAAAATGCCAAGTTATAATTTTGTTGTTTTGTCTTCCATACTTGATCTTATTTTTTATCCGTTATTTGGACTGTTTATTATTCAATTTTGGGAATTTATCTTTAAAATGTATGGGAATCTTGCCGGAGTTAAAGGAGATTTACATCAAAAATCCCAAGATATTTTGGCCATATATTTTAGTTCAAGTATTTTAAAAATTATTCCAATTTTAGGCGGAGCAATTCAGTCTATTGCAAAGTTCATTTTAATGTATGCGGGATTAAGAAAACAGCTGCATGTAAGTCCAGCCTTGAGCGTCTGTATTATTTTGACACCTTATGTGATTTTACTAGGTATTATAAGTTTCTTTACGATGCTTTTTGTTTTACTTACTTAAAAAGAAAAAAAATATGTGAAGTTTTTCAGTTTAAATAACTTCTAAGTTTTCAATCCAGTCAAAAAGTAGACTTTGATGGTGTTGCGCGGTGCAACTTTCTTCTTCTTCTTCTTCTTCTTCTTCTTCTTCTTCTTCTTCTTCTTCTTCTTCTTCTTCTTCTTGTGCAAGTTATTGATACTCTGA